>CAYPYI010000009.1:30700-39178 GCA_964415085.1 uncultured Tissierellaceae bacterium | reverse complement strand
CGGCTATGACAGCTACAATTGTTGTAATGGGAGCACTAGGTACTGCACTTAATACTACTCTTATACCAATATTTTCAGAGGTTAGAGTAAATAAAGGAAAAAAAGGACAGTTAGAATACTTAAATAACATATTAAATGCGGTTTTAATAGTAACTATAATTTTAAGTATCTTAGCATTTATATTCTCACCTGTAGTAATGAGAGTTGTAGCAAAAGGATTTAAAGGAGAACAATTTGAACTAGCAGTAAAATTAAATAGAATAGGAATACCAATAGTAGTATTTTTAGGATTTACATATGTATTTTCAGGATTTCTACAAAGTAATGAGGTCTTTGGACCACATGCAATAATGGGGATACCTTATAATCTAGTATTTCTAATTTATTTACTATTTTTAAGTAAAGATAAAAATATATTATCTCTTATGGTAGTAAGTGTTATAGCTTCATCAACACAAACATTAATACAAATACCAGCCATAAGGCATAAAGGTTATAGATATTCACCTAAGGTTAACTTTAAAGATCCAGGTCTTAAAAAAGCATTAGTCCTAGTAGTTCCAGTATTACTGGGTTCAGCAGTAAGACAGATAAATGGTGTAGTTGATAAGACTTTAGCATCAGAACTAGTAGAAGGAAGTATATCAGCATTAACCTATGCACAAAAAATAAATGAACTAGTAATTACAGTTTTCGTAATGGCTATAACAACAGTAGTTTTTCCAATGTTATCTCAAGCATTCTCAGAAAACAATAAAGGACAGATAAAAAAGATATTTAATGAAGGTATAAATATTATTCTTCTAATAACAGTACCTGCAACAATAGGTATGATTTTATTATCTGAGCCTATTGTAAGAATCTTTTTTGAAAGAAATGCTTTTGATGCTGTAGCAACACAAATGACTAGTAGTGCTTTAGTATTTTATGCAGTAGGACTTGTAGGTTCTTCCTTAAGACTTATGTTAAATAGGGTATTCTACTCTTTTCATGATACCAAAACACCAATGATTAATGGAAGCATTGCAGTAGTTTTAAATATTGCATTAAATCTTTTATTAATTGGTAAAATGGGACATAGTGGTCTTGCACTGGCAACAAGTATAGCAGCCATATTTACAACTATACTTCTATTTTTTGATCTTAGAAATAAGATGGGGAAAATTGGTTTAAAAAACATACTACAGACATTTATAAAAACTTTAATAGCATCTCTTCTAATGGGAGTAGTAGTATATTTAGTATACTTTAAATTAGGATCTATTATAATAAATGGAAAATTATCAGACTTTTTAGTATTACTTCTATCAGTACTTCTTGGTATGATAACTTACTTTATACTTTGTTTAGTACTTAGAGTAGATGAACTTAAAACATTAATAAGATATACAAAAGGAATAAAAAGGTAGGTAAAAAGATGCAAGTAGAAAGTTTTAAAAGTATAAAAGAAAAATATTATCAAATATTTACTCTTAATATTATTTCAAAATTACTTATATTTTTTAAGGATTTTTTACTTGTTTTATATGTTTTAAATAAAGTAAAACTAGAAGCTTTTACCTATATACTAGGTATAAATATATTAATTACAAATATACTTGATGAAGGGATTGTATTAAGTCTAATCCCTTCTATTCAAGAAGAAGAATTAAAGCATGGTAAAAAAGGAAGATTTCTAGCTACAAACAAAGGGATTAACCTAAGTATAATAATATCTATTTTTACTATTATTTTATTTATCATATTTAAAGATGTAATGATAAACATTTTAAAGTTTAAAGATTCATTAATAAATTCACATTTTAAAACTTTTTCTATAATCTTATCACTTAACATGATCTTTAATCTGGCAAGGTCACCACTTGTTGCTTATATGCAGTCAGATAATAGATTTTTTTATGGAGCAAAATCTAAAGCTTTAAATTTATTTACACAAATTGTTTTAATAATATTAGTTAATAAAAGATTAAATCTAGTAAACTTACTAATTATTAACCTAATATCATCGATAGTTCAATTTTTTTATATGTTAAATCCAATTGTAAAAGAAGGGTTTAGATTTAGGATAGATTTTAATTTTGATAAAGATATACTAAAAAGAATAAGTAAAATGTTTTTAATAATAGTTTTTATTAGCATTATAAATATATATTTAAATAAATTAGATTTAAGATATATAAAAGATTTAAAACTAGTAGATGATTATGAATCTATTAGACTTAAAATATTATCACTTTCAAATTTATTCATAATGGCAATAATAACTATTACATATCCTATACTAACTATGAGTTATAATTTAGAAGATAAAGAAAAACTTAAAAATAATATATACATATCTTTGGGCATACTAATAAAATTTATTCTTATATTATTTATATCTATAATTTTAATTACTCCAATAGTTATTAAGATTAACATATCTAAACTGGGGATAAGTAGAGATGAAATTTTAATCTTATCAACAGTTATAGCTATATCTTCTTTAAGAATGTTACTTAATTTAATTTTTATATTTTTCAATAGAGTATTTTTAAGTATAAAAGAGTATAAAAGTATAATATTAATAAATATTACTCTTTTAACCTTAACTATACTTTCTAGTAAGCTATTTGTTAATATAAGGTATTCTATCTTTAAGGCAGTTATTTATTTATTACCATTTTTAGTAATATGTTTAATTTGTTTTATTTCTTTAAATAAAGATTATAAAATTTTAAAAATAAATTAGAAATCAATAGTAAATTAGGAGGGTTTTTATGGAAAAAAGAATTCTTGGGAAAAGTAATTTAGAAGTATCAGTAATAGGTCTTGGTGGAATTCCGATACAAAAAGCTAAAAGTGAGGAAGAAGCATATAATTTAGTTCTTGATGCATATAATAATGGAATAAACTTTATAGATACAGCTAGAGGATATAGAAATAGTGAAAGTTTAATAGGTTATGCTGTAGAAAAAATTGGAAGAGATAAGTTCATAATAGCAACTAAATCTGGACAAAAAACATATGGTGAGATAAAAGAGGAAATAGATATAAGTTTAAACAACTTAAGAACAGATTACATAGACTTATTTCAATTTCATAATGTAAGAACAAAAGAAGAATTAGATTTAATTCTAAGTGATAATGGTGCATTAAAACTTGTAAAAGAATATAAGGAAAAAGGTCTTATAAGACAAATAGGAATAACAAGTCATAGTGCAGATCTTTTAGATATAGCGATAGATACTAATGAATTTACAACAATTCAGTTTCCTTATAATCCAGTTGAGTTACAAGGGGAGGAAGTATTTAAAAAAGCTAAGAAAAATAATTTAGGTGTAATAATTATGAAACCTTTAGCAGGTGGAGCAATTACTAAGGGAGACTTATCTTTAAGATTTATTCTTGAAAATGAAAACGTTACATCAGTAATACCAGGAATGGGATCAAGAGAAGAAATAGAAGAAAACACATCAGTTGGAAAAGATTTAAGAGGATTAACAGATGAAGAAAGAGAAATACTTAATGAAGAGGTAAGTAGTCTTGGAATACATTTTTGTAGAAGATGTGGATATTGTCTACCTTGTAGTGTAGGTATAGATATACCAACTCAGTTTGTAATTGATGCATATTATACAAGATATAACTTACCTGACTGGGCAATAGATAGATATAGAAAATTAGATATAAAAGCAAAAGATTGTATTGAATGTGGAAAATGTCTAGATAGATGTCCATATGACCTACCAATTATAGATATGTTAAAAGATGTAGAAGAACATTTAGGTAAATAAAAGATAAAAGTCTTGGGATAATACCTAAGACTTTTTTGTAATTAGTATGGCACATTAAATTAAAAAGATGTATAATAAATTATAAAATAGTGATAAAAGTATTATACTGGGTATATATATAAAACAAATTATAAAAAGTATGACACTATGACAAATAATTAACTATACTTGTTATAATAAAACGAACTTGTTATAATTAGGTTATGAATTGAGTAAACGATTACCTAAAATACTAGCCCAGAGGTGATAATTTGACAATTAAAGAGATAGCAAAAATAGCAGGAGTTTCTACTGCAACAGTATCAAAAGTAATAAATGGAAAAGATCAAAATATTAGTGAGAATACTAGAAATAGAATTTTAAAAATAGTTGATGAAGAAGGTTATATACCAAACTCTATTGCTAGGAGTTTAAAGGTTAATGAAACGAAAACTTTAGGGCTTATAGTGCCAGATGTAGTAAACCAGTTCTTCTCTGAACTTGCAAGAGGAGTAGAAGATGCAGCAGAAAAAGAAGGTTATACTTTAATACTTTGTAATACAGATAATAATAAAGAAAAAGAAGAAAATTATATAAAGGTAATGCAGCAGAAAATGGTTGATGGTATTATACTTGCACCAGCAGAAGATAGATTTAAAATTCCAATGAGTAGAAAGATACCTCTAGTAGTTATAGATAGGGATATTAGCGTAGATAGAGAGATTGGAAGAATAGGAATAGATAATGAAGAAGCAACGTATAAGTCATGTAGCCATTTAATAGAAAAAGGATGTAAGAATATTGCATTCATATCCTCTAAAAATGATAATAAAAGTACTTATGATAG
Source organism: uncultured Tissierellaceae bacterium (assembly GCA_964415085.1). GTDB lineage: Bacteria > Bacillota > Clostridia > Tissierellales > Tissierellaceae > CAYPYI01. Next base: position 34,576 of record CAYPYI010000009.1, on the reverse strand, counting down.
ACTTAGTGGTTATAAGAGGGCATTAATGGATAATAATATTAATTATAATGAAGATTTAATATATCTAGACCAGTTTGATGTAACAACAGGTTATGATGGAGTATATAAAATAAATGAAAATTCTAAAATTGAAATAGATGGAGTATGCTGTGGTAATGATTTAATAGCAATAGGTGCTATTAAAGCTGTAAAAGAAAGTGGAAAAGTTATTCCAAGAGATGTTAAAATTGTAGGTCTTGATGATATAGATATGGCAAAATATATAAATCCATCTTTAACGACAGTAAAACAGCCTATTTATTTAATGGGTGAAGAAACAGTTAGTATGCTAATATCTATGATTAGAAAAGAAGATATAGATCTTTTAAAAATACTAGATACACAGTTAATTGAAAGGAGCTCAAGCTAATGGGGAAAAAGATATTAGTAGTAGGGAGTATAAATATGGATCTTGTGGTAAACACTGATGAAATACCAAAGGTAGGAGAAACCCTACTTGGTAATGAATTACTACAAATCCCAGGAGGAAAAGGAGCAAATCAAGCTGTTGCAATTGCAAAACTTGAAAAAGAAACATATTTTCTAGGAAAAGTAGGAAATGATGCCTTTAGCGAAATCCTTGTAGATTCAATGAATTCATCAGGGGTAAATACATCTTTAATAGAAAAGACAGACACATCTTCAGGAATAGCAGTAATTAATGTAGATATTAAGGGTAATAATAATATAGTAGTAATTCCTGGAGCTAATAATGAAGTTGATATAGATTATTTATATAAAAATGAAGAAATATTTAAAGAAGTAGATGTGGTATTATTTCAATTTGAAATACCACTAGAAACAGTAAAAGAAGGTTTAAAAATAGCTAAAAAATATGATAAGTTAACAATAGTAAATCCAGCTCCTGCAATGGATCTTGATGATGAAACTATTAAAAATATAGATATTTTAGTACCTAATGAGCATGAGCTTGCTAGAATGGCTAAGATGGAAGTTGTAGATAAAGATTCTGTAATCAAAGCATCAAATGTACTTCTTGAAAAAGGAGTTAAAGATATTATAATAACTTTAGGAAGTAAGGGTGCTATGTATGTAAATAAAGATACACTTAAAATGTATCCTTCATATAATGTTAAGGTAGTAGATACTACTGCAGCAGGAGATAGCTTCATTGGTGGATTTATCTCTTCCTATGTTGAGGACTTTGATATAGATAAGGCAGTAGACAGAGGTCAAAAAACTGCAGCATTAGCAATACAAAAAGTTGGAGCTCAAAGTTCATTACCAACAAAAGAGGAAGTAGATAAATTTAACTAAGGAGGTGTTTGTGTTGGGTAGAGAAATACTTCGTATGGAAAATATCTCAAAATCATTTCCAGGTGTAAAAGCATTAGATGATGTAAATTTTAGTGTTTATGAAGGTGAAGTAATGGCACTGCTTGGAGAAAATGGAGCAGGTAAAAGTACACTTATGAAAGTTTTATCTGGTGTTTATACAGAAGATAAAGGGCAAATGTATTTATATGGTGATAAAGTAACTGTAGAAAATGCTAAAGATGCTACAGAAAAAGGAATAGCTATAATTCATCAAGAGTTAAATCTTGTTCCACACTTAAGAGTTTATGAAAATATATTTTTAGGAAGAGAAATTAAATCATCATTTGGTCGTTTAGACAAGGAAGAAATGGTAAAGCAATCAAAGGAAATACTTGAAAGATTAAAGGTTAATATAAAACCTACATCCTTTGTTTCAGATCTTTCTATAGCACAACAACAAATGGTTGAAATAGCAAAAGCATTATCTTTAAATGCAAATATTATAATTATGGATGAACCTACGGATACCTTAACAGACACAGAAGTAGAAAGTTTATTTTTAATTATAGAACAGCTTAAAAAAGAAAATAAAGGTTTAGTATATATATCTCACAGGCTTAATGAAGTATTTGAAGTTTGCGATAGATTAACTGTTCTAAGAGATGGAGAGTATATAGCAGAAAGACTTGTAAAAGATGTAACGGAAGACGACATTATAGAGCTTATGGTAGGAAGAACTCTAGATGAACAATTTCCCTTTGTAAAGACAGATTTTGAAGATACTGTTTTGGAAGTTAATAATTTAAGTAATGATCTAATTAGTGATGTTTCCTTTAAGCTTAAACAAGGAGAAATTCTAGGAGTATCAGGCCTTGTAGGTGGAGGAAGAACAGAACTTGCAAAAACAATATTTGGAGTTTATAAAAAAGATAAAGGTGAAATTATTCTAGACGGAAAAAAACTAGATATAAAATCCCCTAAAGATGCACTTAGAAATGGTATAGTATATGTTTCAGAAGATAGAAAATCAGAAGGATTAGTTCTTATGATGGATGTTAGAAAAAACATTACCTTATCAGCTTTAGAGAAATTTAAAAATGCACTGGGGCTTAATAAAGAAAAAGAAAAAGAAGTAGCAAGAGATTATGTTGGTAAAATGAATATAGTAACACCTTCTATAAATCAAAGGGTAGAAAATTTAAGTGGAGGTAACCAACAAAAAGTAGCTATAGCAAAGGCTCTTTTAACAGATCCTAAAGTTCTAATTTTAGATGAACCAACAAGAGGAGTAGATGTTGGTGCAAAAAGAGAAATTTATGATTTACTAAATGAAATAAAAAAACAAGGTAAATCAATAATAATGATATCATCAGAAATGCCAGAGGTACTTGGTATGAGTGATAGAATACTTGTAATGCATCAAGGAGAACTAAAAGGAGAACTTAATAGAGATGAGGCAACTCAAGAAAAAATCATGAGCTACATTGTTAGAGGGGAGGAAAACTAGTGAATATGAATAAAGAAAAGTTAAACAGAATAAGACCATTAATAGGTTTAATAATATTTTCAGTATTAATAAGTTTTGCAAGTCCAAGATTTTTAACAAAAAGTAACCTGCTTAATGTATTTAGACAAACATCAATAAATGCAATAATTGCAGCGGGTATGACTTTTGTTATTTTAACAGGTGGAATAGACTTATCAGTAGGATCAATACTAGGTTTTTCAGGTGCAATAGCAGCTGGACTTTTAGCAGGTGGGGTAAATATATTCTTTGCAATACTTGCAGCACTTATAATAGGTGCAGTAGCAGGAATGTTTAATGGTATTATAATTACAAAAGGTAAAGTACAACCATTTATAGCAACCCTAGCAATGATGATTCTTTTAAGAGGAGCCACATTAGTATATACATCTGGTAGACCAATTCCAGTACCAGCAGCAACTACATCTCCAATATTTAGAAAAATTGGAGCAGGTTATATTGCAGGTATTCCAATACCAATATTTATTATGGCTATAATATTTTTAATTTGTTATGTAGTTTTAACGCAAACTAAATTTGGTAGACATTTATATGCAGTTGGTGGAAATGAAAAAGCAGCAAAATTATCAGGAATAAATACAGATAGAATTAAGGTATTAGCTTATACAATAAGTGGAATGCTTGCATCAATTGCAGGTTTAATAGTAACTTCAAGACTATCATCTGCACAACCTACTGCAGGAGATGGATATGAACTTGATGCAATAGCAGCAGTTGTACTAGGTGGTACTAGTTTAGTAGGTGGACAAGGAAGTATCCTAGGAACAATAATAGGTGCTTTAATAATAGGTATATTAAACAATGCATTAAACTTACTAGACGTTCAATCATACTATCAAATGATTGCAAAAGCAGTTGTAATACTTGTAGCAGTACTACTTGATAAAAAAGAAAAAGAAAATTAGTTTTTAAATATAAATTTAAAATTGTTACACATTTTAAAAAGGAGTGATTTGAGTGAAAAAAATTGGAGTATTACATGGAGAACTTTCAAAAGTTCTAGGTGAGATGGC
>CAYPYI010000009.1:0-30690 GCA_964415085.1 uncultured Tissierellaceae bacterium | reverse complement strand
TAATACTTGCGGCAGTATTATTGGATAGAAAACAAAATAAAAATCAAGGAGATGGTTAGTTTGAAAAAGATAGGTCTTTTACATGGTGAACTTTCAAAACTTATAGCAGAGATGGCTCATCATGATACTATTTTAATAGGAGATGCAGGAATGCCTGTACCAAAGGGAGTTCAGCTAATTGATTTAGCTTTAATTAAAGGAGTTCCAGGATTTGTAGAAACATTAAAAGCTATAATGACTGAACTTCATATAGAACAAGGAATTATAGATGTTGAAATGAAAGAAATTAGTCCAGAAATGAGAAAAGAAGTAGATGAAGCTGTAGGTGGAGAATTTGAATTAGTAGAAATTCCACATATAGAACTTCAAGAACTTTCAAAAAATTGTAAGGCAGTAATAAGAACAGGGGAATTCACACCTTATAGTAACATTATTTTAAAATCAGGTGTTTTATTCTAATAAATAGGTAAATTAAAAGGGGGTATTGCTTAGTATGAAAGTTTTATTAGCTGGAGAATCATGGGTAATCCATTCAACACATATGAAAGGTTTCGATCAGTTTACAGAAACTAAGTATGGTGAAGGTGGTAAATGGTTAATAGAGGCTTTAGAAAAACATAATATTAAAGTAGATTATATGCCTTGTCATATAGCAGCTACTGACTTTCCAACGACTCTTGAGGAAATGAAAGCTTACGACGCTATAATTTTAAGCGACATTGGTAGTAATACATTACTACTAACTGATGAAGTTTTCTCAAAAGGCGAAAAAATGCCAAATAGATTAGATCTAATAAAAGAGTATGTTGCAGCCGGTGGAGGATTTGCAATGATGGGTGGATATATGACTTTCCAAGGTATTGATGGAAAAGGTAAATATGCACATACATCTATAGCAGATATTTTACCAATTAAAATGTTAGAAACAGATGACAGATATGAAACTCCACAAGGAGTTCATCCAAAAATTGTAAACCCATCTCACCCAGTATTACAAGGGGTAAAAGAAGATTGGCCACATTTTTTAGGATATAATATGTTATTTGAAATACCTGAAGCAGATGTAATAGCAACAGGTGAGAGAGATCATGTATTTATGGCATCAAGAGAATATGAAAATGGAAGAACATTTGCATTTGCAAGTGACATTTCTCCACACTGGGGAAGTCCAGAATTCTTAGCTTGGGAAAGCTATGATGTATTCTTTTCAAATATGGTTAAATGGTTAGCAAAAGAAATTTAATATAAAAATTATAAGGGGTGTTAAGATTATGAAGAACAAAAAATTTGTAGCATTATTATTAGTACTAGTATTAAGTGTTTCAGTATTAGCAGCATGTGGAAACAAAGATAAAGATGGAGAAGTTACACCACCAGAAACTGAAGCACCAGAAACAGAAGGTAACGCAGGAGAAAAAGAAGATTTCACAGTAGGTTTTGTTATTTCAACACAAACAAACCCATTCTTCGTTTCACTTAAAAACGGAGCAGAAGCAAAAGCAAAAGAATTAGGAATTGAATTAATAGTATTAGATTCACAAGATGACTCAGCTAAAGCTGCAGCAAACATGGAAGACTTAATAACAAGAGGAGTTGACTTAATATTAGTTAACCCAACAGATTCAGACGCTATAGTAAATAGTGTTATGCTTGCAAACGATGAAGGAATACCAGTAATCACTGTAGATAGAGCAGCAAACGGTGGAGATGTATTATCATATATAGCATCAGATAATATTGCTGGTGGTAAAATGGCAGCAGAATTTATAATTGAACAATTAGGTGGAAGTGGAAATGTTGTTGAATTAGAAGGTATAGCAGGAACAAATGCGGCTAGAGAAAGAGGAGAAGGTTTCAACCAAGGTATAGAAGGAACTGAATTAAAAGTTGTAGCAAAACAAACAGCTGACTTTGACAGAGTTAAAGGATTAGAAGTAATGGAAAACATATTACAATCTCAACCAGAAATAGATGCAGTATTTGCTCATAATGATGAAATGGCTTTAGGTGCTTTAGAAGCAATAAAAGCTAGTGGAAGAGATATAATCGTAGTTGGTTTTGACGCAACAGATGATGCAGTAGCTAGTGTTGAAGCAGGAGAATTAGCAGCAACAATTGCACAACAACCAGAATTAATTGGTGAAATGGGTATAGACGCTGCAGTAAGATATTTAAAAGGCGAAACTATAGACGAAAGTGTTCCAGTTGAATTAAAATTAGTAACTAAATAATAAAAGTGAATATTACAAAAGACTTCTTATAAATTTTATAAGGAGTCTTTTTTTGTGAAAAATATCCTTTAAGTTGTAATAAACATTAACATATAGTGTGTAACTAATCTTATAGGGGTATACACTTAATTAGAAGGAGTTTTCTATATAATGATAAGGAGGGATAATGTGAGATCAATATCACTTAAACAATCAAAATGGATATCACTATTAATAGGAATTGCACTTATATTAACTGGAGTTACTTTTTTTGTGTATCCAATAGAAGGTACAATAACAATAATAAATTGGATTGGAATATCATTAATTGTAATAGGAGCTTTAAAAATAATAAGATATTTAACCCACAGAGTATTTAGAACAGGTGGATTTTTAGTAAGTGCATTTTTAGATATTATACTAGGAATTTTTATCTTAGGTCATAATATAACAACAATAAACGCACTTGTATTACTACTTGGATTTTGGCAGTTATTCAGTGGTATATCAGCAATTGCATCAGCTATAGACTTACGAAGAGTAAGGCTACAAAGATGGTGGTTAGGACTAATATATGGTGCTATAGGAATAATATTTGGATATATAATAATTAAAGAAACGGAAATAGGAGTATTATATATATCTATGTTAACGGGTATTAATATGATTATGTATGGTGCTGTATATATATCAACATTCTTAGTTCTAGATAAATTACCAAAAGAAATAGTAGAAGATATATCAGAAATGGAAAAAATCTTAGATGACAAATATAAAAAAGGTGTTGAAATAAGTAAAGAACAACAAAAGCGTGAAAGAGAAGAAAAAGAGAGATTAAAAGAACAACGTGAATGGGAAAAAGAACAAAAAGAAAGAGAAAAACAAAAAAGAGAATGGGATAAAGAAGAAAAACAAAGAATTAGAGAAGAAGAACAAAGAATAAAACAAGAAAAAATTGACCAAGTAGTAAAAAAAGAAACTGAAGAAAATGTGTTTGATAATGTTAAAAATACAATGGATGATTTTGCTGTTGACTCTAAAGATGAAAATATAGATAAAGATGAGTTAAGAAAAAAAGGATCTGAAGAAAATATATTTGATAATGTAAAAAATACAATGGATGAGTTTACTGTAGATACTCATTCAAATAAGATTGATACAGAAAAAATAGTAGATGATATTGAAAAAGATAACAGGAAAGACTAAGCAAAAATATAAACAGCCTAATTAAGATAAACTTGATTAGGCTGTTTTTTTATTGTATAAAAGAAAGTTAAAAAAATAAATATTTTACTTAGATGTTAAGTAATAAATACAGATAAAATGCAAAATATGAAGTTTACTTATTAAAATAATTTTTATTTACGTAAAAATCTCCTTGACTTATTGTATACATTATTATAATATTGCATACAAAGAAAAGATACTGTATACTATAAATAACAATTAGGCCAAATTGAAATTTTGTTTATATGAAAACGATATACATTAAAAGTATAAACATAAATAGTAATTAGTATTATAAAAAAATTAGGAGGAGAAGAAATGAATACAAAAAGTAAAGATAAAAAAGCTTTTAAAATGCCGCACTCTTATGTAATAATTATTATGTTACTTATTTTTGTATCAGCATTAACGTACATAATACCTGCAGGAGAATATGATAGATTTGAAACAGAAACAGGTCTTACAATGGTAGATAGTGAATCTTATCATACATTAGAATCAAGCCCAATACCTTTTTGGAAGATTCCAAACTTTATAATGAAGGGTCTTGAAAAACAAGCAAATATAATTTTCCCATTATTAATAATAGGGGGAGCATTAGAAGTAGTTTTATCAACAGGAATGTTCCATGCTTATGCGGGAAAACTAGCACACAAAAGTGCAGGTAAAGAAAAAATATTCATACCAACAATATTATTAGTATTCGCACTTATAGGAATAACTCAATCAACTAACAAATTCGTTGGATTTGCACCACTTGGAGTAATGCTTGCAGCAACTTTAGGATATGATGCAATCGTTGGGGTAGCAATGATACTTCTAGGAGTAGGAATTGGTTTCTCAACAGGTATATTAGCACCAACAACAGCAGTAGCTCAAGAATTAGCAGGACTTACAGCATACTCAGGAATAGGACTTCGTATAGTAAGTTTCATTCTTTTTTATATAGTAACAGCAGTTTATATAGTAAGATATGCAGAAAAAACTAAATTAGATCCTACAAAAAGTGTTCTTTATGGAGCAGAAGGAGTTCAGACATTTGATGTAGCAGAAAATCAAGTTGAATTAGAGAAAAAACATCCTTTAGTATTATTATTAGTCGTAGCATCATTTGGAGTATTAATGTATGGTGCTGTAAAATTTGGATGGGGATTAGTAGAAACAGCAGTATGCTTTATGTGGATGGGTATAATAACTGGTTTTGCTTATGGATATGGACCAAGTAAGATAGCATCATCTTTTGTAAAAGGTGCAAAAGGTATGACATCTGCAGCAATTATAGTGGGTCTAGGAGCAGCAGTAGCCTTAATATTATCAGAAGCAAAAGTATTAGACACAGTAGTTTATAGCTTAGCAAATATATTATCATTTTTCCCAAATATTCTAAAAGCACCAATGATGCTAATTATGAATATTATAGTAAATGGATTTATAACATCAGGAACAGGACAAGCAGCAGTAGTTATGCCTGTTATGGTACCTTTAGCAGATGTATCTGGAATAACAAGACAAACAGCAGTATTAGCATATAAATTTGGAGATGGATTCTGTAACTATGTATTACCACATGCTTCAGCATTAATGGGATTCTTGGGAGCAACAGGAATAACTTATGATCGTTGGATGAAATTCATGGGTAAATTATTTGGACTTTGGGTTTTATTAGGAAGCGGAATATTAATGTTTGCATATGTAATACAATATCAATAAGAAGTATCCCTTAATATAAAAATAGGAGGTTACTATGAAAGATATATTAAATTTAAATATAGATAAAAATTCTAAAGAACTATTAGAAATGTCAGATTATATATTTGATAACCCAGAATTAGGACTTGAAGAATTTAAAGCAGTAGAAGTAATAACTAACTGGTTAGAAAAAGAAGGTTTTGAAGTTGAAAGAAACCTAGGAGATATAGAAACAGCATTTAGAGCAACATACACTAGCGGTACAGGTGGACCAACAATAGGTTTTTTAACAGAATATGATGCTCTACCTAAACTAGGACATGCATGTGCTCACCATATGCAAAGTCCAGCAATCTTATCAGCTGCAAAAGCTGTTAAGGATGAGTTAAAGGATGATAACTATAAAATAGTTATCTATGGTACTCCTGCTGAAGAAAGTGTTAGTGGAAAAATAATGTTAATTAAAAAAGGATTTACTTTTGAAGAACTTGATGTAGCACTTATGATGCATGGTAGTGGAGCAACTCAAGTAGATATTAAATCTTTAGCTTTAACGAAATTAAAAGTAGAATACAAAGGAATAAACTCACATGCAGCTGTTAAACCAGAAGATGGTAGAAGCTCACTTGATGCTATGATACTTGCATTCCAAGGAGTAGAGTTCTTAAGAGAGCATGTAAGAGATGATGTAAAGATTCATTACAATATAATTGATAGTGGTGGTACTCCAGCAAATATAGTACCTGCATATACAAGCGCAGGATTTTATATAAGATCATTTAGTAGAACCTACCTAGATGAGGTAGTAGAAAGATTTACTAATATACTAAATGGTGCAGCTTTAATGACTGAAACTGAAGTTAATATTATTATAGAAAAAGAAGTAGATAATAAAATACCAGCTCTAAAGTTAAATGATATTATAATGGAAAATGCCAAATTAGTAGATGCTCCAAGAATAAGAGCTCCTAGAGAAAAAACAGGATCTACTGATTTTGGAAATGTTCTTCACAGAGTACCTGGCTCATGTATAAGAATTGCATTTGTACCAGAAGGTACACCAGCTCATACAGAAACATTCTTAGAATATGGAAAAACTAAACAAGCTCATGATGCTATAATTTATTCATCAAAAATATTAGCATCTACAGCTTATGATTTAATAAAGAATGAAGATTTAGTTAAAGAAATTAAAGAAGAGTTTAAAATGAGACTTGAAGAAGAAATTAAATAAATAATTATAATTACACCTAAGAGCTTTTACTAGGTGTAATTATTTTATTATAAATTGTATTTAAGGTTGACAAATTGTATACAACAATATAAAATTGTATACAATAAGGAAGCAACATAGACTTGGGGGGACAATAATGGAATTAAAGAAAAAAGCTGTAGCAGGCACATTAGAATCAAGTGATATGCTAATAATGTTAGAGCCAGGTGATGGAAAAATTGAAATTGAATTAGAAAGCTCTGTAGAAAAACAATTTGGAAAGCAAATCAGAGAACTAATGATGGACGTACTTAAGAGATATGAAATAGATAATGTTAAAATTAAAGCTGTAGATAAGGGAGCTATTGATTATGTAATAAAAGCAAGACTTACAACAGCTATATATAGATCAGCAGAAGTTAAAGAATATACTTGGGAGGAAAATTAGATGGATAGAATGAATAGACTTAGAAGAACTATGATGTTTATACCAGGAAATAATCCATCTATGATAACAGATGGACACATATATGGATCTGACTCAATTATGTTTGACTTAGAAGATGCAGTTTCTGTAAATGAAAAAGATTCAGCTAGATTTTTAGTATATAATGCATTAAAAACAATAGATTATGGTGATACAGAAACAGTAGTAAGAGTTAATAGTCTAGATACAGAATATGGAGTTGCAGACTTTGAAGCAATGGTTCGTGCTGGAGTAGATATAATTAGACTTCCAAAAACAGATACGGCTCAAGATGTTATAGATGCAGATAACTTAATTACAAGAATAGAAAAAGAAATAGGACTTGACCATGGAACAATAGGGCTTATGGCAGCAATAGAAAGTCCTTTAGGAGTAATAAATGCATATGAGATAGCTACTGCAAGTGATAGACTTATGGGAGTTGCACTTGGAGCTGAGGACTTTGTTACGAATATGAAAACTAAAAGATCAAAAGATGGAATAGAACTTTTAGCAGCTAGAACAAATATAGTACTTGCTACTAGAGCAGCAGGAGTTTATGCATTTGATACAGTTTACTCAGATGTAAACAATGATGAAGGTTTATTAAATGAAGTAAACTTAATAAAACAACTAGGATTTGATGGTAAATCAGTAATCCATCCAGGACAAATTGATATAGTTCATAAAGCATACGAACCTACTAAAGATGAAATAACAAAAGCAGTTAGAATTATAGATGCAATAAAAGAAGCAGAAAAGAAAGGCTCAGGAGTAATTGCAGTAAATGGAAAGATGATTGACGCACCTATTGTTGATAGAGCAAGAAGAACAATAGAACTAGCTAAAGCTACAGGAGTATATAAGGAGGATGATTATATTGGTTAAGAACGCAGTAGGAAGAGAAATTCCAGAATATATAGAAAAAATTGGAGAATTAACACCTTATAAATCTCCTTTTAATATAATTCCAAGTGGCCATATACAAGGTAAAGAATTAAAAAGACCATTACCACACGAAAGTAAATTAGTTGATAGTATAAAAGATGCTGTAATAAAAACAGGACTTAAAAGTGGTATGACTATATCATTCCATCATCATTTAAGAAATGGAGACTTTATAGTTAACATGGTAATGGATGTTATAGCTAGTATGGGAATTAAAGATATAAAGCTAGCACCAAGCTCACTATCAGCATGTCATGGTGATTTAATTGAGCACATAAAAAGTGGAGTTATTACAAGTATAGAATCAAGTGGATTAAGAGCACCACTTGGAACAGCAATATCAGAAGGATTAATGGACAGACCAATAATTATTAGATCTCATGGTGGTAGAGCAAGAGCTATAGAATCAGGAGATTTAAAAATAGATGTAGCATTTTTAGCAGCACCAGCAAGTGATGAGTATGGTAATGCTAATGGCTTTTCAGGAAAATCAGCTTGTGGTTCATTGGGATATGCAATAGTAGATGCAAAATATGCTGATAAAGTTGTATTAATAACAGATAATTTAGTAGATTATCCTTGTTTACCTGCAAGTATAAACCAAACTCAAGTTGACGCTGTAGTTAAGGTAGATCAAATAGGAGATCCAAAAGGAATTGTTTCAGGAGCAATTAGACATAATAAAAACCCAAGAGATATATTAATTGCCAAAAATGCAGTTAAAGCAATTTTAGCATCAGGATACTTTAAAGAAGGATTTTCTTATCAAACAGGAGCTGCGGGAGCATCTCTTGCAGTAACAGATCTTTTAAGAGAAGAGATGATAAATAAAAATATTAAAGGAAGTTTTGGACTTGGTGGAATAACATCACAACTTGTAAAACTACATGAAGAAGGCTTATTTAAAGGATTACTAGATACTCAAAGTTTTGACCTAGATGCAGCAAAATCTGTAGGAGAGAATCCAAAACACTTTGAAATAGATGCATCTTTTTATGCGAATCCTCACAATGCAGGGCCAGCAGTTAATAACCTTGATATAGTAATGCTAGGAGCATTAGAAATAGATACAGATTTTAATGTAAATGTTATAACAGGTTCAGATGGAGTAATAAGTCAGGCAGCAGGGGGACATCCAGATACAGCAGCAGGAGCTAAGATGTCAGTAATACTTGCACCACTTATAAGAGGAAGAATACCTATAGTAGTTGATAAAGTAACAACAGTAGTAACTCCAGGTGAAACTATAGATGTTGTTGTAACTGATTATGGTATAGCAGTAAATCCAAAAAGACAAGACTTAATAGATAGATTTAAAAATGAGGGACTAGATTTATTTACAATAGAAGAATTAAAAGAAAAAGCTGAAAAAATTACAGGAAAACCAGATACAGTTGAATATACAGATAAGATAGTTGGTATTGTAGAATATAGAGATGGTTCAGTTATAGATGTTATATACGAAACAAAATAATTTGGCATTTAACCGTATATTGGCTATAATTAAGTAAGTGTAAAAAAGGCTTAAATACGGAGGTAGAAAATGAGTATAGTGGATGAAAAAAAATCTATGAGTGAAGAAGTATATGACATATTGAAATCAGAAATACTTGAAAATAAATTAAAACCTGGTGAGAAATTAGTAGAAATGGAAATCTCAAAAAGACTAAATGTGAGTAGAACTCCTGTAAGAGAAGCTTTAAAACAATTAGAACAAGAAAGATTTGTAACTAATTTCCCTAGGAAAGGTTCTATAGTTAGTGAAATATCAGTTCATGATGCTATAGAAATTTATGAGGTTAGAGAGTACTTAGAAGGCCTTCTAATTAAACAATTATGTTTAAATGTTAGCAGAAGAGATATAAAAGAATTAGAGATAATAGTAGATGATATGGAAAAAACTATATCAAAAAATGATAGACCTAATTTATATAAATTGCACTCAGAATGGACTGAAAAAATAGTAGAATTATCCAGTAATGAATTCTTAAAAAGTCAAATCAATGTAGTTTATGAAAACTTAGAAAGACTTAGAAGTGTATCTTTATATAAATGGGAACACATGGTAGAAGCTTATAATGAAACAGAAAATATATTAGAAGCAATTATAGATGGTGACGAAGTCAAAGCAGAAAAATTAGCCAGAACTCACGTTATCAATGCAAAAAATAGATTTATTGAGAATATGAGTGCAAAAAAAGATTAGATAAGTCTAAAGGATGTGTTTATATGAATAAAGAAGAAGTTTTAAAAAAATCATTACAGTTACATGAAAAGCATTGTGGTAAGTTAGAAATTACACCTACAATAGAGGTTAATAATAAAGAAGATTTAGCACTAGCTTATACTCCTGGAATTGCTGGAGTATGTAAAAAAATATCAGAAGATAAAAATGAAGCGATTAAATATACTACAAAAGGAAAAACAGTTGCGATAGTATCAAATGGTACGGCAGTTTTAGGACTTGGAGATATAGGTCCTGAAGCATCTCTTCCAGTTTTAGAGGGTAAAGCATTACTTCTAAAGAAATTTGGTGGAGTTAATGCATTCCCAATAATAATTGACTCAAAAGATAAAGAAGAAATTGTAAATATTATAGAAAAAATATCAGTTGGATTTAGTGGTATTCATTTAGAAGATATAAAAGCACCAGAATGTTTTTATATAGAAGATGAACTTATTAATAGACTAGATATTCCAGTATATCATGATGATCAACATGGTACTTCTATAGCTGTACTTGCAGGACTTATTAACGCTTTAAAAATTGTTGATAAAAAATTAGAAGAAGTAGAAATTGTAATAAATGGTGCAGGAGCATCAGGAATTGCAATAGCAAAACTTTTACTTGCAGCAGGTGTTAAAAATATAGTCTTAGTTGATTTACAAGGAGCTTTAATAAGTGGAGATAAATCTTTAAACGAAGCTCAAGAAGAAATAGCTAAATTAACAAATTTAAATAAAGAATCAGGAACATTAGAGGATGTTATAAAAAATAAGGACGTATTCATTGGAGTATCTGATGGAAATGTAATGAATAAGGATACAGTTAAAAAAATGAATAAAGATAGTATAGTATTTGCACTTGCAAATCCTACACCAGAAATAATGCCAGATGAAGCAAAATTAGGTGGGGCAAAAGTTACAGCAACAGGAAGAAGTGACTTTGACAATCAACTTAATAATGTTTTAGTATTCCCAGGAATATTTAAAGGAGCACTTAAGGCAAGAGTTAAAGATATAAATGATGATATTAAGATTGCAGCAGCAAGATCTCTAGCAGATCTTGTATCAAGTGAAGAGCTATCCCCCGAATATATAATACCAAGCCCTTTTGATGAAAGAGTAGCAGATGCTGTTGCAAATGCAGTAATAAAGGCAAATAATTAACTATATTTTAAAGAGTCGGTAAAAAAATACTGGCTCTTTTTTTGTTTATTATGTACAATAGAGGTAAGAGTGAAAAATGTAATACCAATATTACTTTAGTAATAGGAAAGGGAGGAAACCATATGTTAATGGAAAAAGAAAGATTAGAAGTAGTTAAATATGGGAAAAAACTTATAACCGAAAATTTAACTACAGGTTCAGGTGGAAATGTAAGTGTTTATAATAGGGAGAAAAACTTAGTAGCTATAAGTCCAAGTGGGCAAGACTATTTTGAAACTAAACCTGAAGATGTTGTTATAGTTGATTTAGATGGAAATGTTGTAGATGGAGATATGAAACCTTCAAGTGAACTTAATATGCATTTAATTTTTTATAAAAATAGGGATAATGTAAACGGTATAGTTCACACACATTCTAAATTTGCAACAGCAATTGCATCAATGGGATGGAAACTACCAGCAGTGCATTATTTAGTAGGAATGGCAGGGCTAGATGTAAACTGTGCAGATTACGCAACTTATGGAACAGAAGAACTTGCTCAAAATGCATATAATGCAATAGGAAATAGAAATGCAGTACTTCTTAAAAATCATGGACTAATTGCTTTAGGAGATGACGTATCTGGAGCTTTTTCAACTGCTAACCAGTTAGAATTTGTATCTGAAGTATATTATCTAACAAAAACATTAGGGGAACCTAATATATTAACAGAAGAAGAAATGTTAGATGTTATGAAGAAGTTTGACACATATCAATATAGATAAGGGGAGAATATAGATGAATAACTTTTATTATTATAATCCAACAGAACTTGTATTTGGTAAAGAAGCTGTTTTAGAACTATCTTCAAAAATGCCAAAGGGACATGAAAATATTCTACTTCATTATGGTGGAGGTAGCATTAAAAAGAGTGGCCTATATGATGAAATAATTGAAGAATTAGAAAAAACAGATGTAAATATATTTGAACTATCAGGAGTTGAAGCAAATCCAAAACTATCACTAGTAGAAGAAGGAATACAAATATGTAAAGATGAAGAAATTACATTTATACTAGCAGTAGGTGGTGGAAGTGTAATAGACTCAGCTAAGGCTATAGCAGCAGGAGTTTTATATGATGGAGATATTTGGGACTGCTTCCTAGGAAAAGATGAAATACAAGAGGCTTTACCAGTTGGAGTAGTATTAACATTACCAGCAACAGGAAGTGAGACAAGCTTTAGTACAGTTGTAACTAATGAAGATACAAAAGAGAAAAAAGGAATAGATCATGATATACTTCGTCCAGTATTTGCTATAATGGACCCGGTATTAACAATGACTCTACCAGATAGCCAAACATTCCCAGGAATAATGGATATAATGAGTCATGTTTTTGAAAGATATATTACAAATACTAAAGAAGTAGATCTTACAACAAATCTTTGTGAAGCAACATTAACATCTGTAATGGATAATGCTTATAAATTATTAGAAGATAGAAACAACTATGATGCAAGAGCAAATGTAATGCTAGCAGGTACAATAGCTCATGGTGGTATTTTAGGTCTTGGAAGAGAAGAAGACTGGGCAAGTCATAGAATAGGTCATGAAATAACTGCTTTATATGGCACAACTCATGGAGTAACATTATCAATAATCATGCCTAATTGGATGAAATATGTATATAAAGATAATATAGAAATTTTCAAAAGAATGGCAGTAGAAGTATTTAATGTAGAAAACAATAAAACAGATGAAGAAATAGCTTTAGAAGGAATTGAAAAATTACAAGAGTTTATAAAAGATATAGGACTACCAACAAGTTTAAGCGAAATCAATATAGATGATAAAGATTTCGAATTAATGGCAGAAAAATGTACAAATGGTGGGACTGTAGGAAGATTTAAAAAACTTAATAAAGAAGATGTAATAAATATCTACAACTTAGCAAAGTAGGAAAGAATACACCTATATAGAAGTTTTTATATAGGTGTATTTTAATTATTTCAAAAAGTTAATAATTTAACTTTTCAAAATCTATTGAAATATATAAAACTACATGTTATAATTCACTTAACTTACAGACATTTGTAATAATAAGTGAGCAAATGTAATGGAGGGTAAAAATGAAAGATAAAAGAGATATGGTAAAGGCAGCATATTACTATTATGAAAAGGGTTTAACACAACAAGAAATAGCTGACAGGATGAATACATCCAGACAAAGAATAAATAGAATACTTAAAAAGGCATTAAAAGAAGGCATTGTAAAAATAGAAGTAGTAGACATAGAAGAATACAATGTTGAATTAGAACATAAATTAGAAGAAAAATATAACTTAAAACAAAGTGTTGTAATTTCAAATATGAATAACGCTAAAGTAGAAACACTTCTTGGAAAAGCTGCAAGTAAATATTTAGAATCAATTTTAGAAAAAGAAGACTTAATAGGAGTAACTGGTGGAAGAGCTTTATCAGAAGTATCAAAACAACTTAAAGAAAACGTTTCACTTAATGTATCAACAGTACAATTAATAGGTGGATCAAATGTAGTTGCAACAGATTTAAAATCAGATGAAATAGCAAGTAAAATAGCTTCAAAACTAGGTGGAGAAAGTAATGTGCTTTACGCACCTGTAATAGTTGAAAATAAAGAAGTTAAAGATGCACTAATGAGTGATGGGAATATGAAACATATATTCAGTAAAATGGACAAGTGTGATGTAATAATAGCAGGAATAGGGGAACTTACACTAGAAACACCAATACACTTAGATCAAAGCTTCAACAAAGAATATACAAAAAATTTAATAGATTTAGGATGTGTAGGTGATATAGGTTTTAGATGGTACAACCTAGAGGGAGAATTTATAAAACATGATTATGATGATAGAACCATAGGATATAACATACTTACAAACAAAACTGAAGCCTTAAAAATAGGCATTGCTGGTGGAGAAAGTAAGATAAATAGTATTAAGGGAGCACTAAATGGTAGATTTTTAGATGTTTTAATAACAGACGAAGCTACTGCATTAGAATTAATCAAATAGGCATAAATTTAAATTGATATAAATGGCTGGGGCTATTATATATATACAATATTTAAGGAGGGTAGTTTAGAACATTTTTTACTTTTAGGGTAATTACACAAAAACAAATCGTAAGGGGAGGATTTAAATGTCTAATAAAGATAGTAAAAAAAGTATAAAGGGTTTATTGCCGTTAGTATTTTTCTTAGTAATTTATGTAACAACAGGAGTTTTATCTGGAGAATTTGATAGTATGCCGCTTTTATTAGGTTTTATGTTCACAACAGGATTTGCACTTTTATTTGATAGACCAGGTGAAAAAACATCCTTAGATGACAAATTAGAAATATTTGCAAGCCGTGCAGGAGAAAGTACAATAATAATAATGGTATTAATATTCATGTTAGCAGGAGCATTCTACTCAATAGCAGAAGAAATGGGAGCAGTAAGCTCAATAGTAAACTTAGGACTTACAGTACTTCCTGCAAACGCTTTACTACCAGGATTATTTATAATAGGAGCAATATTATCATTCTCAATGGGAACATCAATGGGTACGATAACAGCACTAGCTCCAATAGGTGTAGGTATAGCAGAACAAACAGGAATGGACTTAGCTTTAGTAATGGGTACAGTAGTAGGTAGTGCTATGTTTGGTGATAACTTATCATTCATATCAGATACAACTATAGCAGCTATTAGAACTCAAGGTGTAGGACCAAGAGATAAATTTAAAGCAAACGGTCTTATAGTTCTTCCAGCAGTAATATTAACAATTATAATTTTATTCTTTAAATCAACTGGAGAACTTGATGCAGGAGGATCTTACCCATATGAATTAGTAAGAATAATTCCTTATATAGTTATAATAGTAACAGCTTTAATTGGATGGAACGTAATGACAGTATTAGGTTCAGGAATTGCAGTAGGATCATTAGTAGGATTCTTAATGGGAGATTTTGGATATGTAGAATGGTTACAAGTATTACAAAGAGGTATGGGATGGATGCAAGACTTAGCAATGATAGCTATCGTTGTAGGTGGAGTAGTAGGACTTATGGATTACTATGGTGGAATTGATTATTTACTAGATTTTGCTCAGAAAAAGATAAAGTCCAAAAAAGGAGCAGAATTTGGAATGGCAATACTAGTAAGTTTAATAGATGTGGCTACAACTAATAATACAATTGCAATAATAACAGCAGGACCACTTGCAAAACAATTTGGTGAAGAATATGATATAGATCCAAGAAGAACAGCAGGACTTTTAGATATATTCTCATCCGCATTCCAAGGAATTATTCCTTATGGAGGACAGTTATTAGTAGCAGCAGGAATTGCAGGTATATCACCAGTTGCAATAGTACCACATGCAACTTATTCATTCTTAATGATAGTATTTGGAGTACTTGCAATAATAACAGGAAGACCAAAATTTAAAAGTGACTTACAAGAAACTAAGTAGATTTTAGAAAGGAGCTATTCATGGAAAGAGCAGATAAAGATTTAGCATTTATGTTAAGGTATGAAAATGTAGCATGGTATGAAAATGGTGAAGTTAAAATACTTGATAGAAGGATATATCCAACAGAGGTTAAATTTGTAGTATGTAAAACTCACATAGAGGTAGCTCAAGCTATAACAGATATGGTAACACAAAGTGCAGGACCATATACTGCAGCAGGAATGGGAATGGCATTAGCTGCAAAAGAGTGTGAAAGTCTAGGAAAAGAAGAACAAAAAGAATATTTAAAAGAAGCAGCAAATAGAATTGCAAATGCAAGACCAACTACTGCAAACAGAATGAGACTTATAGTAGATGGTAGCTTAAAGGCAGGATTTAAAGCAATTGATGAAAATAGACCTGCTGATATTGCAATATTTGAAGATACAATAAATTCATTAAATAGAAGATATACAAAAATGAATGAAGTAGGAAAATATTTAGTAGATATGTTCCCAGATGATGGAGTTGTAATGACACAATGTTTTGGTGAAACTATAGTAGGGATGATGCTTAAAGAAGCTAAATATAGAAATAAAAACATTAAACTATTTACACCAGAAACAAGACCATATTTACAAGGTTCAAGACTTACAGCAAGTGTTGCATATGATCAAGGGATAGATGTAACAGTAATAACTGATAACATGCCAGCATTTACAATGATGCAAAAAGATGTAGATTTATTCACATCAGCAGCTGATTCAATCTGTATGGATGGTCATATTGTAAATAAAATAGGTACACTTCAAATAGCAATAGCTGCTAAATATTTTGGAATACCATATTTTGTAACAGGAATACCAGATAAAGACTATAAAACAATAGATGATGTAAAAATAGAAGAAAGAGATCCAAAAGATGTTTTAGAATTTAGGGGAATAAAAACAGCTATGGATGGAGTAAAGGGATACTATCCATCATTTGATATAACGCCACCTCATTTAATAAGCGGCGTAGTTACAGATAAGGGTATTTTTTCACCATATGATCTTCATAGATACTTTGAAACGGAAGTAGAGGACTTCTATTAAAGAAAGGGTGTAAAAATGAGTAGATTTGATTCGCATTTTAAATTTACAGAAGAAGATGTAATTGATTATATAAAAGAAACCACAGATTTATTTGACAAGGATGCAAAATTACAGTCAAAAGAAATAGGAGATGGAAATATAAACTATATCTATAAAGTTTGGGATGAAAATGGAAAATCTGTTGTAGTTAAACAAGCAGATGAGCTATTAAGAACATCTCAAAGGCCACTTGATGTAGATAGGAATAGAATAGAAGCAGAAGTTTTAGAACTTCAAGGGAAGCTATCAGGTGGTATGACACCAACACTATATAAATATGATTCAAATGTAAACTGTATAGTAATGGAAGATATATCAAGATTTGATAATTTAAGACAAGCACTTCTTGAAAGAAGAATATTTCCAAAATTTGCAGAACAAATAAGTACTTTTATGGTAAAAACTTTATTAAATACAACGGATTTAGTATTAAATCCAGATGATAAAAAAGATAATGTTAGAAAATATATAAATAAAGACCTATGTGAAATTTCAGAAGACTTAGTATTTACAGAACCATATAACGACTACAAGGGTAGAAATATAGTTCTTGATGAAAATCTAAGCTTTGTAAAAGAAAATGTTTATGATGATAAAGATTTAAATCTAGAAGCTGCAAAACTTAAAGATAGATTTAAAAACTATTCTCAAGCATTAGTTCATGGAGATTTACACTCAGGATCTATATTTATAACTGAAGATGAATTAAAAGTAATAGACCCAGAATTTGCATTTTATGGCCCTATGGGCTATGACGTAGGTAATGTTATAGGAAACTTATTCTTCTCACTTACAAATGCATATGTGACTGAAGATATAGAAGATGAGAAAATAAAAGAATTTATTAAGTTTTTAGAAGAAAGTATAAAAGATATATATGATCTATTTATTAAGAAATTTAAAGAAGAGTATAAGAAAAATGTAACAGACCCATTATCAAAAACTGATGAATTCTTAGACTGGTATCTATCAGAAGTACTTTCAGATACTGCAGGAGTAGCAGGACTTGAAATTATGAGAAGGGTAGTAGGAGATAGTAAGGTAATTGAAATTACTAATATTGAAGATATAGAAAAAAGAGTAAAACTTGAAAGAATATTAATCCTAACAAGTAAAGACTTTATCCTAAACAGAGAAAAAATAAAAAAAGGCCAAGACTTTCTTGATATTTTCAATAAATATAATAAGTAAACAAATTAAGGGACTATTGATAGTCCCTTAATTACTAACAATAGTGGTTCACTATCAAACCATCTTAAATTATATATTATTTTAATTTAATAAAAAAATATTGGATTAAAGTATTGATTTACTCTTGATACAGTGATATTATAAAATATGTAATAAGAAAGTGAAGAATATACAATATGGTTTAAAAGCAAACCAAAGAGGTGGCAAAGTGAATAGAGATATAAGACTTAAAATAGTTACAAATATAGACAGACCTCACATTACCTATGATATTTTAACAGTACTTAATAAATATGATGTAGGAATAAAGATGATGGAAGTCTATACATATGTAATTTATTTAAAAATTCCATATATTGAAGAGAATCTGTATAGAGATATAGTATCAGATATACTCAGCATATACGGGATAAAAACAATAGATCAAATTGACTTAGTAGCCTTTGAAGAGAGAAACATCGAAATGAAAACAATATTAGATATTATACCACAGGGAGTTATCGTACTAGACACTTTAGGATATATAAAATATTCAAACAACTATCTAGCTGAGAGAATATTAAATATACCAACTGATTACCTAATTAATAAAAACATCAAAGAATTTATACAAGATGAATTATTACAAGGAACAATTGCAAGTGTTAGAAATAAAGAAGTCATTATTAATAATGAAATTTTTATAGCAGATATTACTCCTATATATTCAGAGATAAATAAAAAAATTGGTTTTATTTTATCAATGAATGAATCAAATGGTGGAGGAATATTTCATAGTAAAATAACTTTTGATGATATATTATCTACAAGTGAAGAAATGGTAGATGTATTAGAAAAAGCTAAAATATATGCTAAACAAAAAAATTCACTACTTATTACAGGAGAAATTGGTACAGGTAAAGAACTGCTTGCAAGAAGTATTCATAACTATAGTGATAGAAAATCTAAGAATTTCATATCAATTAGTTGTGGAGATTTACCAGAGAAACTACTTGAAAAAGAGTTATTTGGTTATGGCGAAAAAGATACTAATAAATTAAGCTTAATAGAACTTGCAGATGGTGGAACTATATATTTTGATAATGTTGAAAAACTAGCACTAGGAACACAAATTAAACTTTTAAACCTAATGCAGGAAGAATATATTATAAAAGACTTTACAGGTTATAAACACAGAGTTGATATTAAAATTATTTCATCCTGTGATGAAAGTATCTACTCACTTATGGAAGAGGGTAAATTTGATAAAGATTTATTTAATCTTTTAAGTACAAATATACTTAAAATACCACCACTTAGAGAAAGAAAAGAAGAAATTGTTGAGTTTACAAAATATTTCATATCAGATTATAAAAAAAGCCACGATAAGAAAATAGTAATAAAAGAGGACGCTCTAAAAATGCTGTTAGAATATCACTGGCCTGGAAATATTAGACAACTTCAAAATGTTTTAGAAGTAGCTGCAATAGCAAGTGAGCAAGGCATAATTGAAAAAGATAATATTATTCTTGATCTAGAAGATAGATATGTAATTAAAGATGATGAGTCTTTAACAGAATATTTAGAAAGAATAGAAAGAGATATTATAGTTAAAAACTTAAATAGGTATAAGGCTATAAGAAAAACTGCAAGAGAACTTTCAGTAACTCATACTCTTTTACTAAATAGAATTAAAAAATATGATATTTTAGATGAAGAATGGAAGTAATAATTATTTAAATAGACTATGAAATCGTTATTTTAAATAGCGATTTAACCAATAATATTAAGGGGGATAATTATGGAAAACATTAACAACAAAGGTTTCTCAACAAGAGCAATACACGCAGGGGATTTACCAAATCAATTCGGAGCTTTAGCTAATCCAATTTATGCAACATCAACATTCGTATTTGATGATGCAGCACAAGGTGGAAGTAGATTCGCAGGTGAAGAAGAAGGATATATCTATTCAAGACTTGGAAATCCAACAACAACAGCATTAGAAGAAAAAATAGCAAGCCTTGAAGGTGCAGAAGCAGCAGTAGCAGCAGCATCAGGAATGGGAGCAATCTCAACAGCAATATGGGTAAGCGTTAAAGCAGGAGATCACATAGTAGCTTCAAAAACATTATATGGTTGTACATTTGCTTTATTAAGCCACGGAGTAACAAGATATGATATAGATGTTACATTCGTAGATACAACTGACTTAGATGAAGTTAAAGCAGCAATGAGAGACAATACAAAAATTGTTTACTTAGAAACACCAGCTAACCCAAACTTAGCTCTTACAGATATCGAAGCTATCAGTAAAATAGCTCATGAAGTTGAAGGATGTAAAGTAATCGTTGACGGAACATTCACAACTCCATATATCCAAAGACCATTAGATTTAGGAGCTGACATAGTAGTTCATTCAGCTACAAAATATCTAAACGGACATGGAGATGTTATAGCAGGATTTGTTGCTGGAGATAAAGAATTTATAGACCAAGTAAGACTTTTAGGAATAAAAGACTTAACAGGTGCAGTATTAAGTCCATTTGATGCATTCTTAATAGCTAGAGGACTTAAAACATTAAAAATCAGAATGGAAGAGCATTGTAAAAATGCAATGGAAGTTGCTAAATTCTTAGAAGCTCATGAAGCTGTAGAAAAAGTATACTACCCAGGACTTGAAAGCTTCCCACAATATGAATTAGCTCAAAAACAAATGAAATTACCAGGAGCTATGATATCATTTGAATTAAAAGGTGGATTTGAAGAAGGAAGAAAATTAATGGATAGCGTTGAACTTTGTAAATTAGCAGTAAGTTTAGGAGATGCTGAAACATTAATTCAACATCCAGCTAGTATGACTCACTCACCATATACACCAGAAGAAAGAGCAGCTAGTGGAATATCAGAAGGTTTAGTTAGATTATCAGTTGGTTTAGAAGAATATGAAGATATAATAGCTGATTTAGATAACGCTTTAAAACAATTATAATATTTTAAAATAAATAAATTAACTAACTATCAATAGGACAGTAGGAAATCCTACTGCCCTATTTTTAACAAGGGGGAAAAAATAAATGTCAAGAAGAATGGAAACTATGGATGGTAATAAGGCAGCTGCGTACATATCATATGCATTTACAGAGGTAGCAGCAATATATCCTATTACACCATCAACAGATATGGCTGAACACATAGATGCATGGTCAAGTCATGGTAAGAAAAATATATTTAATCAAACAGTTTTAGTATCAGAATTACAATCAGAAGCAGGAGCAGCAGGATCAATGCATGGTGCTTTAACTGCAGGAGCTTTATCAACATCATATACAGCATCACAAGGTTTACTACTTATGATTCCAAATATGTATAAAATGAGTGGAGAGTTATTACCAGGAGTTTTACACGTATCAGCAAGAGCTTTATCATCACATGCTCTAAGTATATTCGGAGATCATCAAGACGTAATGGCTACAAGACAAACAGGTTTTGGTATGTTAGCTTCAGGAAGTGTTCAAGAAGTAATGGACCTAGGTGGAATTGCTCACTTAACAGCAATAAAAGGAAGAGTACCATTTGTACATTTCTTTGATGGATTTAGAACAAGTCATGAAATACAAAAAATAGAAGTAATAGAATATGAAGAATTAGAAAAATTAGTAGATTATGACAAGATAGAAGAATTTAGAAACAGAAGTTTAAATCCAGAAACACCTTATACAAAAGGAACAGCACAAAATCCTGATATCTACTTCCAAGGTGCAGAAGCATCAAACAGATTCTATGATGAAGTAGTAGATATAGTTTATGATTACATGAAAGAAATAAATAAATTAAGAAACACTGATTACAAACCATTTAACTATCATGGTCATCCAGAAGCAGAAAGAATAATAGTAGCAATGGGATCAGTAACAGAAACTATAGAAGAAACAGTAGACTACTTAGTTTCACAAGGAGAAAAAGTAGGTTTATTAAAAGTAAGACTTTACAGACCATTCTCTGAGAAATATTTCTTTGATGTATTACCAAAAACAGTAAAGAAAATAGCAGTATTAGACAGAACTAAAGAAAAGGGAGCAATAGCAGAACCACTACACTTAGATGTTGCACATTTATTCTTAGGAAAAGAAAATGCACCAGTAATAGTAGGTGGAAGATATGGATTAGGCTCAAAAGATACAACTCCAAGTCAAATACTTGCAGTATATAAAAACTTAGAAAAAGAAGAACCAAAAAATAGATTTACAATTGGAATTAACGATGACGTAACTTATACAAACTTAGAACTTGATGAAGTTATAAAAACAGAACCAGAAGATAGAGTAAGATGTAAATTCTGGGGATTCGGTTCAGATGGTACAGTTGGAGCAAATCAATCTGCTATTAAAATAATAGGAGATAACACAGATATGTATGCACAAGGATATTTTGCTTATGACAGTAAAAAATCAGGTGGTATAACAATATCTCACTTAAGATTTGGTAAAGATAAAATAAAATCAACTTACCTTGTATCAGAATCAGACTTTATTTCATGTTCAAAACAATCATATGTAACTCAATATGACTTATTAAAAGGTCTTAAAAAAGGTGGAACATTCCTAATGAACACTATTTGGGATCAAGAGGAATTAGAAGAACACCTACCAGCACATATGAAGAGATACATTGCAAATAACGATATTAAATTCTTCACAATAAACGCAACTAAAGTAGCAGCAGAAGTTGGTTTAGGTGGAAGAACAAACATGATAATGCAATCAGCATTCTTTAAACTTGCAAATATAATACCTTTAGAAGATGCAATTAAACACTTAAAAGAAGCAATAGTTGCAAACTACGGAGATAAAGGTGACGATATAATACAAATGAACTTTGCAGCAGTTGACCAAGGTATAGAAAGACTTGTAGAAGTTGAAATACCAGAATCATGGAAAAATGCAAAAGACGAAGAAGTAGTAGAAAAAGATGCACCAGACTTTATAAAAAATGTATTAGAACCAATAAACAGACAAGAAGGAGATAATTTACCAGTATCAACTTTCTTAGGAAGAGAAGCAGGAGAATTCCCACAAGGAACTGCAGCTTACGAAAAAAGAGGTATAGCAGTAAATGTACCAAAATGGATAAAAGAAAATTGTATTCAATGTAACCAATGTTCATATGTTTGTCCACATGCAGTAATAAGACCATTCCTTTTAGATGAAGAAGAAAAAGCAAATGCACCAGAATCTTTTGAAACTTTAAAAGCAATGGGTAAAGGATTAGACCAATATGAATATAAAATCCAAATTTCATCTCTTGACTGTACAGGATGTGGATCATGTGCTGCAACTTGTCCAGCAAAAGAAAAAGCATTAGTAATGACTCCATTTGAAGAAGAATATGAAGTTCAAAATGAGAACTGGGAATATGCAATGACTGTTAAACCTAAAACAGATGCAATGGATAAATACTCAGTTAAAGGAAGTCAATTCCAAGAACCATTATTACAATTCTCAGGAGCATGTGCAGGATGTGGAGAAACACCGTATGCAAAATTAATAACTCAGTTATATGGAGATAGAATGTTAATAGCTAACGCTTCAGGTTGTTCATCAATTTGGGGAGGAAGTGCACCAACAACAACATTCTGTAAAAATCATGAAGGTAAAGGACCTGCTTGGGCAAGTTCATTATTCGAAGATAATGCAGAATATGGATATGGTATGGCTTTAGCTAATAATAAAATAAGAGAAAAAATCCAAATCTTAATGGAAGAATTCTTAGAACTAGGTGTTGAAACAGAGTTAAATCAATACTTCAAATTATGGTTAGACAACATGGATGATGGAGATGGAAGTAAAGATGCAACAGGAAGAATTTTACCAAGACTAAACGAAAGATTTGAAAATGAAAGAGCAAATGAAATCATAAAAGAAATAGAAAGTAAGAAAAACTATTTAATCAAAAAATCTGTTTGGGTATTTGGTGGAGACGGTTGGGCATATGATATAGGATATGGCGGACTAGACCATGTAATGGCATCAGGAGAAAATATCAATATACTAGTAATGGATACAGAAGTATATTCAAATACAGGAGGACAATCCTCAAAAGCAACACCAACAGCTGCAGTAGCAAAATTCGCGGCATCAGGTAAGAAAGTAAGAAAGAAAGACTTAGGTATGATGGCTATGAGTTATGGTTATGTATATGTAGCTCAAGTAGCTATGGGAGCAAATATGAATCAACTTCTAAAAGCAATAAAAGAGGCTGAAGGCTATGATGGACCATCAATCGTAATAGCTTATGCTCCATGTATAAATCATGGAATAAGAACAGGAATGAGTTCAACAATAAATCAAGAAAAATTTGCAGTTGAAACAGGATATTGGCACTTATACAGATACAACCCAGAATTAAAAGACCAAGGAAAAAATCCTTTCGTTTTAGATTCAAAAGAGCCAACAAAAGACTTCATGGAGTTTATAAATTCAGAAAGAAGATATACAACACTAAGAAGATCATTCCCAGAAGAAGCAGAAGAGCTATTTGAAGTAGCAAAAGAAGATGCACAAGAAAGATACGATAAATACAAAAGACTTTCAGAAATGTATTAATAATTTGTCCCATAGTTAATTTATTATATAGAAAAAGGGTGTCCTATAAATTTAGGGCACTCTTGTTTTTTATTGACTTGAAAAAGATACTTTGAAAGTTTAAAAGCATCGTTCTGTAGCAATAAGTTTATTTAAATTTTTAAAATTACTATTTATCTAATATATAAATAAACTATAAAAAAAGAACTGTTTAATACTAAAATAAATTAGTAATTAAACAGTCCTTTTGTATGATTATTAATCTATAAACCTGATTGCAGTTCCAGCTACATTTACTACTAAAGCAGCTCCACCTTGTAGGTTTGTAGAAGAATATGAAACATTTAAAACAGCATCTGCATGAAATTCATGTGCATTTTCAATAAGTCTATCTAAACTTAAACTTTTAGCTTGATCAATCATTTCAGTATATCCTTTTAATTCTCCACCAACCATATTTTTAAGTCCGGCCATAAAATCTTTTCCTAAATGTTTACTAAAAACAGCAGATCCTTCAACAAGTCCTAAGATTTCATATCTTCTATCTTTGATATCTGGTAAATTTGTAACTAACATAATACCACTCTCCCTTAATGTATTAGATATATAGTACACTAATACTAACTTAATGTCAATAATATTTTAAAAAAAATTAAGTTTAATTAGCATTATAACAATACTTACACCAATTCATTTTATTGACAATAATATGCCTATTTGATAAGATTTAAATATATGGAAAATGTACACAAGGTATTACATATGTAACTAATAAGATAAAACGAAAGGTGAGAATGTAATGAAAAAAACTTATGAATATGAATATTTTAAAAAAGCTTCAGATTACATTAAAAGCAAAATAGACTTTGAACCAGAAATTGCAATAATATTAGGATCATGCCTTGGAAACTTAGCAGATCAAATAGAAAATAAAATAGTAATAGATTATAAAGATATACCAAACTTTCTACAAACCACAGTAGATTCACATGCAGGAAAGTTTATTATAGGAGAGTTAAGTGGAAAGAAAGTAATTTGTATGTCAGGAAGGTTCCACTACTATGAAGGATATGATTTTGAAGAGTTAACTTTACCAATAAGAGTTTTTCACTTATTAGGAGTTAAAACTGTAATACTAACTAATGCAGCAGGTGGAGTTAATAAATCATTTAAACCTGGAGATATAATGTTAATTAAAGACCATATTAAAGTAATGGGTGCAAGCCCTGTAAGAGGTAAAAATGTTAGTGAGTTTGGACCAAGATTCTTTGATATGTCACATGCTTATACAAGAGAATACCAAGAGCTAGCTAGAAAAGCTGCGAAAAACATTGATATAGACCTTAAAGAGGGAATATATTTCTACTGGAGCGGACCACAATTTGAAACTCCAGCTGAGATTAACTTAATAAGAACATTAGGTGGAGATGCAGTAGGAATGTCAACAGTTACAGAAACAATAACTGCAGCTCATTGTGGAATGAATGTAATAGGCTTATCACTAATAAGCAATATGGCAGCAGGAGTTTTTGATGAGGCAGTTACAACAGATGAAGTTGATGAAACAGCAGAAATGTCACAAGAGAAGTTTAAAAAATTAATTAGAGAACTTTTACAACTTCTGTAATTAATTTTAAAATATAGAAAATTTTAATAGGGCATTTAGCCCTATTTTTTACGATATTAAGTTTGAGGAGAGATAAAATGGAAAGACAAGATTATGATTTAGCCTTCATGCTACAATACGAAAATGTTGCTTGGTATGAAGATGGACAGGTAAAAATACTAGATAGAAGGATTTATCCTACAAGAGTAGAGTTTGTTACTTGTAATAGCCATCAAGAGGTTGCATATGCGATTAGAGACATGGTAACACAAAGTGCTGGACCTTATACTGCGGCAGGTATGGGAATGGCCTTAGCTGGATATGAGTGTAGAGGATTAAAGGAAGAAGAACAAATAAAATATATGGAAAAAGCAGCTCATACATTAGCAAATGCAAGGCCAACAACTGCGAAAAGAATGGCTCAAGTTACAGATGGAGCTTTAGAAGTAGCTAAAGATGCTATTAAAAATGGTAAAAAAGTTGATGAAGCAATATTTTTAAGTACTATAGATTCTTTAAATAGAAGATACAGTAAAATGGAAGAAGTAGGGGAGTATTTAGTAGACTTATTCCCAAATAAAGGAAATATAATGACACAATGTTTTGGAGAAACAATAGTAGGAATGATGTTAAGACTTTCAAAACAAAGAGGTAAAGATATAAAACTTTTTGTTCCTGAAACAAGACCATATTTCCAAGGTGCAAGATTAACTGCAAGTGTAGCACAAGATCAAGGTTTTGACACTACAGTAATAACAGATAATATGCCAGCATTTACTATGACTAGACATAAGATAGATTTATTTACATCAGCAGCAGATGTAATTTGTTTAGATGGACATGTTGTAAATAAAATAGGAACTTACCAAATTGCAATTACTGCAAAATATCATGGAGTACCTTACTTTGTTACGGGAATTCCAGATGTAGGACATGAAACTATTGATTCAGTAACAATAGAAGAAAGAGATCCAAACTTAGTATTAGAAGCAAGAGGAATAAAAAATACTTTAGAAGGAGTTAAAGGATACTACCCTTCATTTGATATAACTCCGCCACATTTAGTAAGTGGAGTAGTAACAGATAAAGGAATATTTGTTCCAAATGATCTTCATAGATATTTAGAAACACCAATAGATAGATTTTATTAATGTAAGATATAATAAAGAGGAAACTTCCTCTTTATTTTTATTTTCTAGAAAAATCTAGATATTTTTATAAAACTATTTGACAAACAAGCCTGTTGTGGATATAATGTTTATATTAATACTCTTTTAGTAACTAAAGGACTAAAGTGAGAAAGAAGTACTACATAAAAGTAAATGGGAAATGTAAATTAGCTAAAGGTATAGTTATGAGTATACAAATTTGTATACTTAACTCAGTCTAGCTTGCTAGACTGGGTTCTATATTTAATATAAATTAAAGAAAATAAGCATATAACTTGACAGAAGTATAATTAACTGTTAGTATATACTTTAGAAAATTGAATAAGTACCTCATTCTTCTTCGGATGGGGTAGAGGCGCGAAAACTATTAGTAATTATGTGGAGGACGGAATCCTAAGAAGCATAATAAAAGGAGTATCGCCGAAGCTTTAGATACCAAAATCTACTGCTGGGTCTATATCGAATAGGTATAGGACTGTCATCATGAAAATGATGTTGTGCTATCTCACACAATGGGAAAGAAGAAACTGAGGCCATTTTTATTAATGTACGCAAATATAACGCCTGAAGTTTATTCAGGTGTTTTTTTATTACCAAAAATTAAAAGGAGAGATGAAAATGAAAAAAAGATTATTAGTTATTATGTCAATTATGTTAGTAGCATCTTTAGCATTAACAGGATGTGGCGGAGATAAAGGTGCAAATAATGAAGAAGATAATACCTTTGTTGTAGGCATGGAAGCAGGGTATGCACCATTTAACTGGAGTCAATTAGATGATTCAAATGGAGCAGTAAAAATAGATGGTCTACAAGAATATGCAGGTGGATATGACGTTGAGATGGCAAAAAGAATTGCAGAAGGTTTAGGAAAAGAATTAGTAATACAAAAGATTGGTTGGGATGGACTAGAACCAGCAGTATCATCAGGAGTAATAGACGCTATAATGGCAGGAATGTCACCAACTGATGAAAGACGTGAAGCAATGGACTTTACAGATAACTACTATACATCAGATTTAGTAATGATAGTTAAAAAGGGTAGTGAATTTGAAAATGCTAAATCAATACAAGATTTTTCTGGAGCAAAAATAACAGGTCAACAAGGAACTTTCCATTATGTAGTAATAGATCAAATTGATGGAGTAATTAAAGATACAGCTATGCAAGATTTCCCATCAATGAGAGTTGCACTAGATTCAGGAATAATAGATGGATATGTATCAGAAAAACCTGAAGGAATAAGTGTTATAGATGCAGGACTTGATTTTGCAATGGTAGAATTTGAAGATGGATTTGTTGCATCAGAAGATGAAACAAGTATTTCAGTAGGACTTAAAAAGAACAGTGAGTTAACAGAAAAAATAAACGAAATATTAAGTACAATTTCAGATGAAGAAAGACAAGAAATAATGCAAGAAGTTGTTAAAAAACAACCAGTTAATCAATAATTTGAATTAGCTAAATAGGAGGAATATTATGGAATTTCAGGTAATCAAAGATATATGGATTAAAAATTGGCCCATGTTCATAAGGGGTACACAGACAACACTTTTAATATCAATACTAGGTACAATTATAGGAACTCTAATTGGTTTAATAAATGGTGTAGTAAGAACTATACCAATGCCAGAAAAAGGGATAAAAAGAGTAATTCTAAAAATAGTAAATGCATTTTTATCTATTTATATAGAATTCTTTAGAGGTACTCCAATGATGGTTCAATCAATGGTATTTTACTATGGAGTTGCTAAAATATATGGTGTACAACTAAATAGACTTTTTGCAGCTATATTTATTGTTTCAATAAATACAGGAGCATACATGTCAGAGATAGTACGTGGTGGAATTTTATCAGTAGACAAGGGACAATTTGAAGCTGCAGAAGCTTTAGGTATGAATCATTATCAAACTATGAAAAACGTAGTAATTCCTCAAGTAATAAAAAATATACTTCCAGCAACAGGAAATGAATTTGTAATTAATATAAAAGATACATCAGTACTAAATGCAATGGGAGTTAGTGAATTATTCTTCGCTACAAAAACTGTTGCAGGTAATACAATGAAATTCTTCGAAGCTTATTCTATTACTTGTTTAATATATTTTGTTTTAACTTTTACAATAACTAGAATTTTAAGATATCTTGAGAAAAAATTAGATGGACCTAAAAACTATAATATTGTAGGTAACCAAATGCAAGTTAAAACACCACAGATATAAGTTAGGAGGATTAAAATGACAAATATAATAAGTATAAATCATTTAAGAAAATCTTTTGGAGATAATGAGGTTTTAAAAGATATAGATTTTTCAGTAGATAAAGGAGAAGTAGTTTGTATAATAGGATCTTCAGGATCAGGTAAGTCTACATTACTTAGATGTATAAACTTACTTGAAAAACCAACAGGAGGAGAAATATTATATAACAATCAAAATATACTTACAGATGGATACGATATTCATAAATATAGATCTAAAGTAGGTATGGTTTTTCAAAGCTTTAACTTATTTAAAAATTTAAATGTTTTAGAAAACTGTAAAGTTAGTCAAATTAAAGTTTTAAATAGATCGGATAAAGAAGCTGAAGAAATAGCGATGAAGTATTTATCACTAGTTAATATGGATAAATATATAAATGCAGTTCCTAGACAGTTGTCTGGTGGACAGCAACAAAGGGTTGCTATTGCAAGAGCACTTTGTATGGAGCCTGATGTGTTACTATTTGATGAACCAACCAGTGCGCTAGATCCTGAGATGGTAGGAGACGTACTTGATGTAATGAAAGAGCTTGCAAGTGTAGGTCTTACAATGCTTGTAGTTACTCATGAGATGGACTTTGCAAGTGAGGTTGCAGATAGAGTTGTATTTATGGATCAAGGGGTTATAGTAGAAGAAGGTTGTCCTAGCGAAATATTTAATAATCCAAAAGAAGAAAGAACTAAACTTTTCTTAAAGAGAGTATTAAAATAAATCTAATTATTCAAAAGATTAACAAATTATATATATATTTGTTAATCTTTTTTTATTGACATACATAGAAGCACTAGGTATGATATATACATAGATAATCTAGGTATAGGAGGGAGAAAATGAAATATAATAAGAATTTAGTTGGTGGAAGTACTGATTTGTTAATACTTTCTTTAATTAGTGAAAAAGATATGTATGGATATGAAATTATAAATATCTTAGAAAAAAGAAGTAATAATACTTTTAATTTCAAAGAAGGCACTTTATATCCAATACTTCACAGGCTTGAAAATAAAGGATATCTAAAGTCTTATAAAGAAAAATCAGATGCAGGTAGAAGTAGAAAATATTATAAAATTACTAAAAAAGGTTTAAATCAACTGGAAAAAGAAAAAGAAGAATGGGCTAGTTTTCAAAAGACAATCAATACAATAATAAGTGGTGAGATAAATGTCT
>CAYPYI010000008.1:23417-43596 GCA_964415085.1 uncultured Tissierellaceae bacterium | reverse complement strand
ATGGTCTTGCGTGATCAATTTGAAGTAGTTGAAGGAGAAAAAGGTCTACAAGCAGAAGATATAACTATTATATAGTTTGATTAGACAAATTAAACCTCTTGGAGATAAGTCTCTAAGAGGTTTTTTATAGTTAAAATAAGAAATGGAGTGATTTTGTTGAGTAATGAAAAAGTATTAGCAAAAGTAAATGATGTTGAGATAACAGAAAAAGATGTTGATAGATTCTTAGCTGACATAGGACCACAAATGGCAGCTCAATTCCAATCTGACGAGGGAAGAAAAAGAATTGTAGAGGAACTTGTAAATCAAGAATTATTATATTTAGATGCAAAATCAAATAAACTTGATGAAACTGAAGAATATAAAGAGTTATTAATAGACACCGAAGATAAATTATTAAAAAGCTTTGCTTTAACAAAACTATTACAAGATGTTGAGGTTACTGAAGAAGGACTTAAGAACTATTATGAAGAAAATAAAGCTAACTACAAAAAACCAGAAACAGCTGTAGCAAATCACATTTTAGTTGAAACAGTAGAAGAAGCTAATGATATATTAAAAGAAATTAATGAAGGATTATCATTTGCAGATGCTGCTATAAAATATTCTTTATGTCCATCTAAAGATGTAGGTGGAAATTTAGGAGAATTTGCAAGAGGACAAATGGTTCCAGAATTTGAAGATGTTGCATTTGAAATGGAAGTTGGAACAATATCTGAGCCAGTTCAAACTCAATTTGGTTATCATATAATTGAGTTACTTGAAAAGAAACCTGAAGGAATAGAATCTTTTGAAGACTTAAAACCAGTTTTAGAAGAAAACTATTTAAGATTAAAACAACAAGAAAAATATTTACAAAGAATATTTGCTTTAAATAAAGAAAATAAGGTTGAAATATACTAATTAAAAGGAGATGAAAATCTCCTTTTAAATTTTTATGAGAATAATCCTAGTTTTAAAACTTATAATATGGCAATATATATAGTGTAGGTTTTAAAATTAATTTACAGGAGGATTGCAATGAAGTTAGAACTTTTTAAATTTATTGATGATACACTAATTTTATTAGATGAATATAAAGATGAACTTGATGAAGCAGCAGAAGAACTAGATAATTTTTTTAGAGAAATATTTCAAAATAAGGATTATTTTTTAGATACAAAATGTAGAGTTAAAGGTAGAGATAGTTTAAGAGAGAAGATTTTAAGAAAAAACCTTTACATAGAACATGAAGAGCCAGGGAATGTATTATTAAATTTATCAGATCTTATAGGGCTTAGAATTGAATGTAGATTTATTGAAGATGAGTTAAAAATTTATAATAATATTTTAAAGTTGTTTACAAACAAAGTGGATGATAATTTTTATTATAGTGATATAAATAAGAATATTATGCTTAATCTTTTAGACATTCAACCAGAAATTCAAAAGAATGGTTTTGAGATATATAAAATTGATGGAACCTATTTAATGGGAGAATTAAAGATAAATTTTGAATTACAGATAAAATCAATGGTAAACGTTTTCTGGAGTGAGATAGATCATAGAATACTTTATAAAAATTATAATTATGTTTTAACAGAAGATTTTTATAGAGATATTATGGCATCAATAAAAGATAACCTATCAATGATAGATAGACAACTTATGGTTGTATTTGATCATTTAAACGATTTAGACTCAAAAGAAGTTAAAAATGAGAAAACTCAATTTAAGGAAATGTTATCAAAAATCATTCATGATGTATATATCGGAAAAGTAAGAGATGAGTTAGGATTTGTAATAAGTTTTAAAAGATCAACAGATGTAATTGTAGATTATCTGTTTATGAAAGAATATGAGGAAAATTCAAAAAAATATAGTCAAAACTTCATAAGAGTTCTTAATCGTATAATTGAAATTAGTGGAACAGAAGTTAGGTTTGATGAATACATTAAATTCGAAAGAGAAATCTTTTATAATGATGACTTCACAAGAAAAGTGGGTAACGCCTTTGTAGATATCATGAATAAAGATTTTAGATGGAATTTATTTTTTAAAGTTATTTTTGAAATAGAAGAGGGAAATAGGTCAGAAGACTTTGAAGGTTTCCTTGTATATTTAAGATACTTATTTAGAGTAAATATAAAAAATTGTTTACATGATAAAGAAATAGAAGAACAGGAAAAAGATAAAATAATAAACAGCATATTATCTAGAATTGCTAGCAACTTTATTAAGGATATGGATATAGACTTTATAAGTGAAAAAAATGTAAAAGAATTAAATAGATATGTAGAAATTTTATTATATGATATTAATAATTATGAAGATTGGATAGATAATAAAGATTATATTTGTGATAAGATAGAAACATATGAATGTTAACTAAATAAAAAAATAAAATAAATGCTGATTGGCATTTATTTTATTTTGTCCATTATTACAAATTTATATAAATTTGTGATAAAATAATTTATACTATGAAATAGATTATATAGGAGTGATAAATTGAACAAAATGGCACAATTTGGAATAATATTAACTGTACTTTTTGTATCTGAAGAGATGGTTAAAATTTTAGGAATTAACTTACCAGCAACAATAGTAGGAATGATTTTACTTTTAATATTGTTGAGTATTAAAATTATTAAGCTAGAGCAAGTAGAAGATATATCCAAAGTTCTTATTGACAATCTTGCAATATTATTTGTTCCTACAATAGTTGGTGTAATGGATAAATTTGAATTACTAAAAGGCAATGTAGTTAAATTGTTAATTATAATTGTAATAACCACAATACTAATTATAATTTCTACATCCTTAGTAATTGAAAAATATATAAGTTGGAGGAATGACCAATGAATTCATTAATATTTGGTGTAATGCTTACAGTTATAGTATATAATATAAGCCTATATATAAACAAAAAAACTAAGTTGGCAATTTTAAATCCTATAGCTTTAAGCATGATATTTATAATTGTAATTTTAAGGGGATTTAATATTACCTATGATGAATATAATGAAGGAGCAAAAATAATAAGTTTTTTTGTAGGGCCTGCCACACTGGCTTTAGTTATACCATTATATAAGAATATCCATCTATTAAAGAAAAATTTTATACCTATAATTATAGGTATTGTAATAGGTAGTTTAGTAGGATTAATATCCACAATAATATTATCAAAACTATTAAACGTTGATGAAGTATTATTGTTTTCATTATTACCAAAATCAACAACATCAACAATAGCCGCAGATATTTCAAATAATATAGGTGGTGAATCTTCAATAACACTTGTTTTTGTTACTGTAGTAGGTGTTTTTGGTAATATATTTGCACCTAAAATATTAGATTTATTAAATGTTAAATCTGATGTTGCTAAAGGAATATCTATAGGTACAGCTTCTCATGTAGTTGGTACTGCTAAAGCTGTAGAGCTTTCTGAAGAAATTGGAGCGATGAGTTCCCTTGCAATAACACTAGCAGGTATAATTACTGTATTTCTAATTCCAGTTGTATTGTATTTTTTCTTTTGAAAAATGAAAACTCGTATGAAAGGCGGTGAAAACCGCTACTAAATAAGATTATGTAGCGGGATAAATGTATAAGTTAGTTGCTTTTGATTTAGATGGAACATTATTAAATGATGAAAAAAAGATACTAGATAAAAATTTAGATATAATCCATAATCTTATGGAGAATGGGGTAGAAGTTATTATTTCGACAGGAAGAGGATATGTTTCTTGTGAGAGATTAGTAAAAGATATAAAAGATGATATAACATGTATTTGTAATAATGGTGCAATAGCAAGGACACTTCATAGTTATGAAGAAATTTTTGCAACTTATATGGATCCATTAGAAGTGAAAAACATTCTAGAATTAGCTGATAAAATAGGAACTACTCCATTAATTCATGTCAATGGATTTTATAATAATATAGATGTAGTTTATAGAAAAGATAATTTAAAGTTTTCTCCAGAGAATAGAAACAAGAATTCATCGTTAAGGTATAAAGAAATAAATTCTTATAATGATTATGATTTTGATGATGTATTAGCACTTGCATTTTTTGACGATAAAATAAAAACAAAAGAGTTATATGAAAAAACTAAAAATATTTATAATGAAGGTTTCTCGTATCATTTTATGGAAAATACATCTAGTGATAACTCTTTAGTTGAGTATATGGCAAAAGATATAAATAAATGGAATGGTATTAAAAAATATGCTAAACTTAAAAGTATATCAGAGGAAGAAATTATTGTTTTTGGAGATGACAATAATGATTACGAGATGATAAAAAATGCTAAAGTAGGGGTAGCTATGTCAAATGCAACCGATAAGGTAAAAAGTGTAGCTGATATAGTACTTGATACAGATAATAATGAAAATAGTATATATAATTTATTAAACAAACTTTTTAAGTAGGAGTGATTAGTTGCAAAGTATAGATGTATACAATACTTATGGTGAGTATTTGAAAAATAAGTATAATGAGAAAGTATATAAACTTCCTATAAACTTACCCTTAACATGTCCAAATAGGGATGGAAATAAAGGTCATGGGGGATGTAGTTTTTGTGGAGAAGAGGGCGGCTCATTTGAAAACTTATCTAATATAAAATCTGTAAGTACTCAAATTGAGGAAAACAAAGAGTATATTTCTTCAAGATATAATGCTAAAAAATTTATCCCTTATTTCCAGAATTTTTCCAATACTTATATGCCTTTGGATAAATTCAAAAAATATGTTGAAGAATCCATAGTAGATGATATAGTAGGTATATCAATTTCTACAAGACCTGATTGTATTAGAAAAGAGTATCTTGATTATTTAGAAGTAGTTTCTAAACAAAAAAATATAGATATTACAATAGAGCTTGGTCTTCAAACGGTCAATTATCATTCACTTGTAAAAATTAATAGAGGACATACACTTGCCGAGTATATAGAAGCGGTAAACTTAATAAAGTCTTATGACTTTAGAGTATGTACACATATTATATTAAATTTACCGTGGGATGATATGTTAGATGTAATTGAAAGTGCTAAGATTTTATCAGCTTTAAAAACGGACGAAGTAAAACTACACTCTCTTTATATAGTTGAAGGAACTTTAATGGCAAGGCAATATTTGAATAATGATTTTGAAATGATAAGTAAAGATGAGTATATAAAAAGAGTTATTAATTTTTTATTATATTTGGATCCAGAAATAGTTATACAACGTTTATTAGGAAGAGCTCCAGAAGAGAATACTCTATTTGTAAATTGGGATACATCCTGGTGGAAAATAAGAGATGAGATTGTAGATACAATGGAGAAAAACAATTTAAAACAAGGTGATTTATATAATTATCTGAACGGTTCAGCACTAAAAATATTTGATCAGATTGAGGGATATAATGAGTAAAGTAGAAAGATTAGATAAAGTTTTAAGTAATATGGGATATGGAAGTAGAAAAGAAATAAAAAAAGCATTGAAAGATGGTTTAGTAAAAGTAAATGGTAAAGTAATAAGTAAAAATGGTGTTAAAGTTAAACCCTATGAAGATGAAATTTACTTTAATAATAACTTAGTTGAATATAAAGAATATATATATTTAATGATGAATAAGCCGGATGGATATGTATCAAGTACAGATGATCCAGTCTCAGAAACTGTATTAGAATTGTTAGAATATGAACATCAAATTTTTAATCCTTTTCCAGCAGGAAGATTAGATAAAGATACTGAAGGATTCTTACTATTAACAAATGATGGTAAGCTTGCTCATAATCTGTTATCACCAAAGAAACAAATACCTAAGACATATTATGCTAAAGTAGAAGGAATCGTTACGGAAAAGACCATTGAGGCCTTTAAAAAGGGTGTTACTTTAGATGATGGATATGAAACAGCTCCTGCAGATTTAGAAATAGTAAAATCTGATGTTATTTCCGAAATATATTTAACAATAACTGAGGGTAAATTTCATCAAGTTAAGAGAATGTTTAATACACAAGATATGGAAGTTGTCTATCTAAAAAGAGTTAACTTCGCTTACATGGACTTAGATGATAGTTTAGAACTTGGTGAATATAGAGAGTTGACTGATGAAGAAGTGGAAGAATTAAAAAATCTATAATATTTTATATAATAAAGATATTAATTATTAGAATGGGTGTGTAATTTGAGTATTTATAGTTATAGTAGGAAGGAAATTTTTTCTGATTTTTTTAAGAAAAGATCAAATATTATACAAAAATTTGGTAGAGGTGAGATAACCAAAAAGCAGTTTTTAGAGGATAATTATAATTTAGTAAGAAGAAGTAGCATAATTCCTTTTTTAAGAATTGATAGCTATGAAAAAGGGATGTATAACTATCAATATTATAATGTATTGGCAAAATACTATAATATGCTAGCTCACGAAGCTAAAGATGTAAGAAAAAACCAGAAGTATTATGTGGAATATTTAAACAAAAGTAATAACTTTTATCATGAGAAAGACAGGACAACATTAGAAATATTAAAATATTTAGATTTTAAAGGTGTTGAAGCATACTTTATAGAAATGGAGTCCAAAAGATTAAATGGAGAATTATATGAAATAGCATTATTAAATTATGATGAAGCAATTTTTCATTCAAAAGCTAAATGGCTTCTTGATATTTTAAGAGAAGAAGGAGTATTTATAGATTCTGAAAGAAAATCTTTAATAGACGGATATATTAATGAAAGATATTAAACTAGCTTATATGCTAGTTTTTTATTTTTTAAATAGTTAATATATGTTAACAATCGAATGATTGACCACTATATGTTGATGTGCTAATATTAAATAAGGCAAGATATAGTTGAAAAATTTGAACTGTGAGGGATAGTATGATTACTAAAATTAGAAAAAGAGATGGTAGGGAAGTACCATTTAATATTGAAAAAATAGCTAACGCTATTTATAAAGCTGCTCAAGCAGCAGGTGGACAAGATTACGAAACTTCTGTGAAACTAGCAGAGGAAGTAGCACTACATATTAATGATGAATATAAAGGACAAGTACCTTCAGTAGAAAATATACAAGATATGGTGGAAAAAATATTAATAGAAAAAGGTCATGCTAGAACTTCAAAGGAATATATTCTTTATAGAGCTGAAAGAAGTAGAGTAAGAGAGATGGATTCTAGACTTATGAAGATTTATGATGATTTAACTTTTAAGGATGCAAAAGATGTTAACATAAAAAGAGAAAATGCTAATATAGATGGAAATACTGCAATGGGGACTATGTTAAAATATGGATCAGAAGGGGCAAAAACCTTTTATGATTTATTTGTATTAAATCCAGAGCACTCCAAAGCTCATAAAAATGGGGATTTTCATATACATGATTTAGATTTTTTAACTTTAACTACAACGTGTTGTCAGATAGATTTAATTAAATTATTTGAAAATGGTTTTTCAACAGGCCATGGATTTTTAAGGGAGCCACAAGATATACATAGCTATTGTGCGTTAGCTTGTATAGCAATTCAATCAAATCAAAATGATCAGCATGGAGGTCAAAGTATTCCTAACTTTGACTATGCAATGTCTTTAGGTGTTAAGAAAACTTATAAAAAAATGTATAGAATAAATTTACTTAAGACTATAGACTTTTTATCAGAAGATGTAAGTTTAAAAGAAAATGTTGAAAATATATTTAAAATATTAGAAGATGAATATTTATTAGAACCAACAATATCCAACAACAAATTATATATAGAAAAAGAGAAGGAGCATTTAATTGAACTTCTTAATGAGGAAGATTTAGTAGATAAAATACAAAAATTTACAAAAGAGAATGCTTATAATGATACAAATAGAAGAACATATCAAGCCATGGAGGCTCTTATTCATAACCTTAATACAATGCATAGTAGGGCAGGGGCACAAATACCATTTAGCTCTATAAATTATGGTACAGATACATCTGAAGAAGGAAGATTAGTTATGAAGAATCTTTTATTAGCAACAGATAGAGGACTAGGTAATGGAGAAACACCTATATTTCCTATCCAAATCTTTAAAGTAAAAGATGGAATAAATTATAAAGAAGATGATATAAATTATGATTTATTTAAACTAGCATGTAAAGTTAGTAGTAAGAGATTATTTCCAAACTTTTCATTTATAGATGCTCCTTTTAACCTTGAATACTACAAACCTAATAAGCCTGAAACAGAAGTTGCTTATATGGGATGTAGGACGAGAGTAATAGGCA
The DNA here is from genome assembly GCA_964415085.1 of uncultured Tissierellaceae bacterium. GTDB lineage: Bacteria > Bacillota > Clostridia > Tissierellales > Tissierellaceae > CAYPYI01. The sequence goes on along the minus strand of CAYPYI010000008.1, from coordinate 35,365 downwards.
ATGTTTATGATAGAGATAAGGAAATTGTTAATGGTAGAGGAAACTTGAGTTTTACAACTATTAATTTACCAAGATTAGGAATTAATAATAAAAATAACATAGAAGGATTCTATACAGATTTAGAAACAACAATAAATATTACAGTTGAGCAATTGATTGAAAGGTTTGAAATACAAGCTAGAAAAAAAGTTAAAAATTATCCTTTTTTAATGGGGCAAGGTATATGGATAGATTCAGAAAAATTAAATCAGGAAGATGAAGTAAGAGAGGTTTTAAAGCATGGAACATTATCAGTTGGTTTTATAGGATTAGCTGAATGCTTAAAAGCTTTAATAGGTGAACATCACGGGGAAAGCGATGATGCACAGAAATTAGGTCTTGAAATAATAGGATTTATGAGGGAAATGCTAGATAATATATCTGATCAGTATAAAATGAATTTTACATTAATCGGAACACCTGCTGAGGGAACGTCTGGTAGGTTTGTAAAAATAGATAAACAAAAATATGGTTTAATAAAAGGTGTAACTGATAGGGAATATTATACAAATAGTTTTCATATACCTGTATATTATGAAATATCTGCTTATGAAAAGATTACAAAAGAAGCCCCATACCATGCATTAACAAATGCTGGTCACATAACATATGTAGAATTAGATGGGGATCCAAGTATGAACCCAGAGGCCTTTGAAAGGGTTGTAAGATGTATGAAAGAATCTGGGATAGGATATGGGTCTATCAATCATCCAGTGGATAGAGACCCTGTTTGTGGTTACACAGGAGTTATTGAAGATGTATGCCCTAAGTGTGGAAGAAGTGAAGGGGATATAAAATTTGAAAGAATTAGAAGAATAACAGGTTATCTAGTAGGAACACTTGATCGATTTAATGATGCTAAAAAGGCAGAGGAAAGAGATAGGGTTAAACATCTTTCTTGTAAATAAGGAGATATAATTGTGAAAATAAAAATTGCAGGTATAGTAAATGATTCTATAGTTGATGGACCAGGAATTCGACTTAGTATATTTGTACAGGGATGTAAACATGATTGTAAAGATTGTCATAATCCTGAAACACATGATTTAAGTGGGGGTTACTATATAGATATAGATGATATAATTAAGTTGTTAAAATCTAATCCTTTGCTTTCTGGAATTACAGTATCAGGTGGGGAACCCCTACTTCAATATAAAGAAGTAACTGAGATTTTAAAATTAGCCAAAAAAGTAGGTTTTAACACAATAGTATATACAGGCTTTTTATTTGAAAATATCATTAAAGATAATAAATATAAAGAACTTTTAAGTTATACAGATTTATTAGTTGATGGACCATTTATGATTGAAGAAAAAAGTTTATTATTAAAATTTAAAGGATCTAAAAATCAAAGGATTATTGATGTAGCAGAGTCTATAAAAGAAAATAAAATATTAGAAATATAAAAAATAGACATTGAATTCAATGTCTATTTATTTTAAATACTATTTAGTTATAATCTCAATTACTCCTTCAATACTTAAGTTACTAGGTATATCAAAAGATCCTGATTTTAATTTTGTTTCCTTACCAAGTTCAGTTGCTTTATCTACAAAAGATTTGGAATCAGGTACTAGTCCTTTTTCTGCTAAAATATTACCAATGGTAGTTGAAACAGCTCCACTAGGAATCTCAACATGGATAATTTCAACTGGATTTTCTTTTTCTTTATTAATTTCATCATTATTTATATTATCTTTATTTTCATCAATATCAACATTATTATCTTTTTCTTTGTTTTCATCAATGTTTTGCACTATTTCAGTGTCTTTTTCATCAACATCCGCATAGTTTTTATTAAATAATATATCTAATCTCCATGCAATAACCCCTGTTACAGCTAGGACAACAACAATCATAAAAAAATAATCTACAAACACATATAATATGTCTTTAAGTTTATCTAAAAAGTCGTCCAAAATATCACCTCGTTCTTCCTAAAAGTGTAAATTATACAAATATATTGTATAATATTAATTATAGCATAATTAAAAGGAAAAGGTGATATATATGCGAGAATTAATAATTGGACCAAATGAAGAAAATCAGAGATTAGATAGATTCGTTGCTAAATACTTAGATTTAGCTCCTAAAGGTTTTATAAATAAAATGATAAGAAAGAAAAATATTGAATTAAATGGAAAGAAGTCAGACAACAGTGAAATACTAAAAGCAGGTGACAAAGTTCAACTATTTCTATCTGAAGATACAATCGAGAAATTCCAAACAGTAAAATCAATAACTAAATCTAAGTTAAATCTTGATATAATATATGAAGATGAAAATTTGATAATAATAAATAAGCCACAAGGTATATTATCACATAGTTCAGGTTTAAAAGATGAGGGAGAAAATATAGTAGATGCTTTAATAAATTATATGATGGAAAAAGGATTATATAACCCGGATGAAGAATTAACATTCATACCATCCATATCTAATAGATTAGATAAAAATACTTCTGGAATCATATTAGCTGGGAAAAATGCAGAAGCTGTAAGACAAATAAATCAAGCTATGAATAATAGACAAATAAAGAGATTGTATAAGACAATAGTTTATGGCAATATAAAAAGCGATGCAATTTTAAAAGGTAATTTACAAAAAGATCATAAGGATAATAAAGTATATATTGTTGATAATACGTATGACTCAAAAGAAATAGAAACTCACCTTAGGGTTTTAAAATCAAATAGAGACTATTCATTATTGGAAGTAGAACTAATAACAGGAAGAACGCATCAAATAAGAGCCCATCTAAATTATATCAATCATCCAATATTAGGGGATAGAAAATATAAACTAGATAGAAATAATGATAATTTAGTTGATAAATATAATATTAACTACCAATTATTACATGCATATAAAGTAATTCTAAACGGTTTTGAAAAAGAATTATCATATTTGAATAACAAAGAATTTACAAGTAATAAAAATGACTTATTAAATAAATTAGAAACTATAATATTTGGAGGTTAGTAATGGAAAAATTAATTGAAGAAATTATAAATCAAAATAGAAAATTTGTTGATCAAGGAAAAGTTGCAGATTATATTCCAGCTCTTAAGAAAGCAAATATAAATGATATAGGTGTTTGTATAATAGGAAATGAAGAAATCTATAAGCTGGGCGATTATAATAAGAAATTTACCATACAAAGTATTTCGAAAGTATTTACTTTGGCTTTGGCACTTATAGACAATGGTAAAGATTATGTATTTAACAGAGTTGGGTTTATGGGAACTGATGAACCTTTTAATACAATATATAAACTTGGATTAGATACTACAAAGTATCCAGCAAACTCTATGATAAATGCTGGTGCAATTTTAACCACATCCTTAGTAAAAAAGACTAATCAAGAACCAATTGATAGAATAATTGAATTTATTAAATATATTACAAAAAATGATGATATAAAAATAAATGAAGAAGTATACTTATCAGAAAAACAAACAGGAGATAGAAATAAGGCAATGGCCTATCTTATGAAATCTAATGATATGATTAGTAAAGATAAAAATGTAGAAGAGGTACTTGATACTTATTTTAAGCAATGCTCCTTAGAAATAGACTCTGTAGACCTTGCTAAATTAGCTTTTTTTATAGCAGATGGATGTAATGGACTAGATAACTATGGTAAAACTAATAAAGAAGAACTAACAAAGATATTATTAAGTGAGATGTTATCCTGTGGAATGTATAATTATAGCTGTGAATACTTATTAAGAGTAGGCATACCTTCAAAATCGGGAGTTGGTGGAGGTATCATGGCATCATCTAAAGGAAAGTATGGAATTGGAGTATACTCACCTGGTTTGGATTTGAATGGTAATTCAAAGGTAGGAATAGAGATATTAGAAGATTTATCTAAGGAATTAGACTTAAGTGTAATATAGTGGAGGAATTATGAAAATAAATAAGTTTATTTTTGGATTATTAATTATAGCTATACTTATTACATCTTGTAATATGGATAATGATGAATATGAAGCTGAAATGAAAAATGAGAATAAAAAAATAGAAAAGTTAGATATAGATAAAAGTGAGGATAAGATTAAAAAAATTATTAGCCAAATGAGTCATGAAGAAAAGATATCTCAGCTGTTCATTCTTGGATTTAATGATAATAAATATTCAGAAGAACTAGAAAGGCTAATAATTGATGAAAAAATAGGAGGCTTAATTTTTTTTGATAGAAATATATCTTCACTGGAAGATCTTAAGGAACTTAATGATAAAATAGATAAAATTAATAAAGATAATAATAAAATCCCCATGTTCATATCTATTGATGAAGAGAGCAAGACAGTAAGTAGATTAAGCAAAGTATATGAATCATTACCAACTCTTTTAGAAATAGGGAATAAGAATAGTTTATCTATTTCATACGATTATGGTCGAATTCTAGGAATGAGACTTATTAACACTGGGTTTAATCTAAATTTTTCTCCTGTAGTAGATATTAACTCTAATCCTAACAACCCAGTAATAAATGTGAGATCTTTAGGAGAAGATACAGAAGTTGTATCTGATAATGCAATTGCTATTGTAAAGGGACAAAACAGTATGAAAGTTATAAGTTCTATAAAACATTTCCCAGGACATGGAGATACTAATACAGATTCCCATTTAGAAGTTCCTAAAATTGAAAAGTCTATACAAGATTTATTAGACTTAGAGTTAATACCTTTTATAAACTGTGTACAGGAAGAAGTAGATATGATTATGATATCTCATATTTTATTACCTAAGTTAGATAGTAAGATTGCAAGCTTATCAGATGTTATTATGAAAGATATTTTAACTGATCAATTAGGCTATAAGGGTGTTATAATATCTGATGATTTAACAATGGAGGCATCTAATCTTAGTAAAAAGAAAAATGCTGCGTATGAGTTTATAATAGCAGGTGGGGATATAGCATTAGTAAGTCATGACATTAATATATATTTTGATGCAAAAAATATGCTATTAGAAGATATGAAAGATGAGGAGTTCGAAAAAATAATTAATGAAAAATTATATAAAATTTTATCCTTAAAGGAGAAATATAATTTAACAGATAAAAAAATAAATTTTTACCAAGATGATTATATTAATGAAGAAACAAAAAGAATAAAAGGGGGGATATGATGAGTGAAAAAATTGTTTATTTATCAAATTTTAATAGCAAGAAATCTTATGAGCTTAAAGAATATGCAATAAACTCATTAAGGAATAAAAATGGTCAGAAATTACATTATATTCTACCAAATGGAGATTTATTGAAAAAATATAGGTATGAATTTATAGATAGACTTGGATTTGTATCAGATTTAAATATATCGACATTCGATGATATAGTAAAAGATATCTTAAAATATGATTTCTCTAAACAAATAACACAGCCTATGAAAAATGTTATATTAAAAGAAGTTATAGCTGGTTTGAATAAAGATAATAAATTATTCTTTTATAAAGATCTAGTAGATGTAGATGGGTTTATAAAAGCTATGGGAGATGTTATTGGTAAGATTAAGAGATCTCTTATATATCCTAATGATTATTATCAAAAAATAGATAGTCATGATAAATTTATTGAAATATATTATATTTATGAAGAATATGAAAAGTTTTTATTAAAACACAATCTTTTAGATAGAGAAGGAAAATATTTCAAAGCTATAGAAATTATGGATAAATATAATCCATTAGAAAAGTTAGAAATTGTAATTATAGATTATTTTTATGATTTTAGGCCAATTGAATATGAAATGATACAAAAACTTATAGATATTGATTGCGATATCTATATTAATATGCCATTTTTTACAAAAAAAGAAAATATAATAGTAAATAAAAATATAAATAAACTTAAAGAGTTAGGATTTAAACTAGAATATTGTATAGAAGATTCTAAAACAGAGTTTGAAGAAATCTCAACGAATATATTTACCAAGTATAAAAAAATAAATTTAAATAATAATTTAGAAATTATAGATTCACAAGATATGTATTTGGAAGTAGATAATGTTTTTTTGAATATAAAAAAACTTTTAAAAAAAGGAGCTTCCTTAGAAGATATAGGTATTATGATTTTAAATGATGACTATAAAGAGTTAGTTATTAGAAAGTCAAGGGAAGAGAATTTACCAATTACAATAGGTCAGACTGAAACACTTTATTTTCAACCAATTATACTTGAGATTATAAATATATTAAAAACAAAAAAATCTAATTGCTCTAAAGAAGATTTATTGAAAAGGATAAATTCAAATTATTTTAAGTTGATTGATGACCAAGCCTTAAATGAGATTGAAATATATTTAAAACTTAATGATTTTAAATATTTAAAAGATATAGATACAAGTGACATTATAAAAAATGAAAATAAAGAACTAATATTAAAAGAGTTAGCTAAACTGATTAAGAAACTAGATGAAGAACATATTAAAATACCAAAATATGATTCTGTTGAAAGATTTGGAGAGATAGTATTAGCTATAATAGAAGAATATAATGTTTATGATAAAGTTATAGAGATTTATAAAAAGACGGAAGATAATGATTTATTTTTGAGAGATATTTCAACTATTAATTTGCTTGAAAAAACATTAGAAGATATTAATAATAATTATTTGATAAAAGAAAAAGTAACATTAGAGGAGTATATTTTTATTTTAGAAGAACATCTATTGGAAACAGAGCTTAAAATAGAAAATGGAAAAATAAATGGAATTCAAGTATTTACACCTGTAACAAGTAGAGGTAGAGAATATGATTATTTATTTATAACAGGTTTAACACAAGGCATATACCCAGTTGTTGAAAAAGATAATTTTTTTGTAAATAGTGATAATTACTCAAAGCTTGTAAATATTGGCTTAAATATAAATAATTACTATGAAAATATTGATAATGATACAATGAATTTAATAGGTGGAATAGCAAGGACAAAAAAGAAATTATTTTTATCTTTTTGTAGTGGAAGAGATGGGAACAATATAGGATCTATGTATATAAATGAAATAGAAAGATTAATAAATAATAAAGATGAAGAAATAATATTTAAAGAAATAGAGCTAAATGAAAGATTTAATATATTAGAAGAAGATGTAAAGAATTCAAAAGACTTGTTATTATTTACAATAAAAGATATGAAAAGAAAAAAGTATCTTGATGAAAATTTAGTTTTAATAAATGAGAAATATAATAAAAATCTTTTAGAAAGAATTAGAATTAATAATTTAGGAGAGTATTCTAGATTAAATAATATTTACGATAATTATCAAGGAAAATTATTTTATAGCGAAAATATTAAAGAAATAGAAAATAAAAATCATAGAAAGTATTCTATTACTTACTTAGAAAAATATGCAAAGTGTCCTTTTAGTTTCTTTTTAGAAGAAATGCTAAAAGTAGAAGAGCTAGAAAAAGAAGTAAAAGAATATGACTATGCATTAATCGGAACAATTTATCATAATATATTATTTAACTTTTACAATGATAATAAAGAAGATATTATAGATTCAATAAATTTAGGACTAGATTATGATTATAGTAAAGTGGAAGAAAAAGTAGAAAGAGAATTAACAAGTGCTTTTAAATCTGAAAAAATTAATTTGAATAACAGAAATAATAGTATTATATATGACTCAATGAAAAATAATCTAATAGAATACTTACATTATGACTTAGATGAAATTTTTATATCAAACTTAATACCTTGTCAGCTAGAAAAGTCATTTGAGTTTAGTCTAGATAATAAAAATGAGGAAATAAAAATAGGTGGTAGAATTGATAGGATTGATAAATCTATATATACTGAGAGGTTATCTGTGATGGATTACAAAACAAGTTCATCAGGTATTAGTAGTATTAGTGATATAGAAGAAGGACTATCATTCCAATTACCAGTTTATATTTTAAGCCAAAATATTGATAACATAGTTCAAGCAGGATATGGAATAATAAAGAGTAGTGAAAATAAATATCAGATAGCTTTAGAAGATGAGAGTATTTTTGCAAAGAGCAGCAATAAATTGGATCGGGAATCTTTTTATAAATTGTTAGAAATTACAAAAAAGAATATATTCACAATAATAAGAAGTATTGATTCTGCAGATTTTTCTGTTAAACCTAAAGAATGTTCTGATTATTGTATGTATAGAGATATTTGTAGACTAGTGGAATTTAGGGGGTGACCTAATGAGCTTAAATAAGAATGTTGAACAAGTTAAGGCCATAAAAACTATAAATGAAAATGTTGTTGTAAATGCTGGAGCTGGAACAGGAAAAACTAAGGTTTTAACTGATAGATATATAGAAATATTAGAAAATGGAAATCTACAAAAGGGTAGGGAAGTAGAGTCTATTGTTGCTATTACTTTTACTAATAAAGCAACACAGGAAATGATAGAGAGAATAAGAAGTTTAATCGAGAGTAAAACGGATGAGGATGATAAATGGATTAGATATTTCAGAGATCTAGAAAAAGCAAATATTTCTACAATACATGGGTTTTGTGGGGATATACTGAGAGAAAATCCAATAGAAGCGGGAATTGATCCATACTTTGAAATCTTAGATGATGTTAAAGGGGGAAGAATATTATATTCTACTTCATATAGAGTTGTTAATGAATATTTAAATAATAATGATATATTTATTGATTTTTTAAAAAATCAAAAGTTAGATAGAATAGACAGCTTATCAAGTGATTTTGTAAGCCTTTATAATGCAATAAGGACTTATTCAGTTACATTTGATAAAATAAGGAAAGACACTAATAATCTTTTAGACTCATTAGAATATAGCCATTTGGATATAGAAAGAATCAAAGAAATAACTTTAGAATTAATTGAAAAATTCACAAAGAGAAGTAAGCTTGTTAAATTTTCAGAAACGAAGGAATTTAATGACTTTATTAATAACACTATGGATAAAGATATATATTACTATTTAGAAGAAATAGTTAACAATCTAGGTACATCTAAAAAAGAGCTAGAATTACAAAATGAATTAATTGAAAGAATAAACAAGGTAATGCTATCAAAAGAGCTAGAATACAAATGGATGTACAACTTAATAATAGATATTATAGAAAGAATAGATATAGAATATACTGAAGAAAAAAGAATTAATGGATATTTAGATTATGATGATTTACAAATATTGGTTTTAAAGCTATTAAATAATGAAGAAGTTTTAATGAAATACCAAAATAAATATAAGTATTTTATGATAGATGAATTTCAAGATACAAATGAACTTCAAAAACAAATATTTTATAAATTAACATCAGTTAATAAACCTTTAGATAGAAATAACTTATTTGTGGTAGGAGATCCTAAGCAATCTATTTATAGATTTAGGGGTGCAGATGTAAATATATTTTATGACGTAATGGAAGATATAAAATCCAATTATAATGAAAAAAATATAATTACATTAAAAACAAATTATAGAAGTGTTAATAATGTTATGGAATATGTAAATAATATTTTTTCTAGGCTTATGGGTGTAAAATATGATAGATTAGAAGCTTTCAATAATTCTAAGGATGATATAGATATTGAGATTATCTTAGATGAAGAGCTAGTAGTTGGTGAAGACGAAAACTACATATCTGATTTAGATTATGAATCGGAAATACTGGCAAAGAGAATAGTAAAATATATAGAGGATGGATATAAATATTCAGATGTTGCCATATTGTTTAGATCTATGACGAGAGTTCAAGAATATGAAAATAAATTAAAGGAATTTGGGATTCCATTTTATAATAGTAGCAATAAATCCTTTTATAAAAATCAAGAAATAATTGATATTATAACTATGCTTAAATTTATATCTAATCCCTTAGATACACTTTGTTTCATAGGAATATTAAGATCTAATATGTTTGGTATTAATGATGATTTAGTATTTAAGATAATTAATGAAAAAAAACATATGGGAAATATAGAAAAAATAGAAGTATTAGTAGAACAAGATAATACCTTAACTAGCAAAGATATAGCTTTATTAGAATATGCTAGTAAAAAATTAAATTATTTTTTAGAAGTAAAAAAACATGTTAATATTGTAGAATTAGTAGACATTATTATTCAAGGAACATATTTTATCGAATCATCTATTTTGAAAGATGATGGCGAACAAAAAGCTGCAAATATATATAAATTTACAGATTTAACAAAAAGTTATCATAAGGAGTATAAGGGTAGTTTAGAAGAGTATATTGATTATATTGAAAGTATTAGAGATAAAGATGAAAGTGATGAGATAATAATATCTGAAAATGATAATGTAGTAAAAATTATGACAATTCATGCATCTAAAGGTCTACAATTTCCAATAGTTTTTCTTCCAAATATGGCTAGTAGGCAAGTTTCTAGATATAATAGATTTATTTTCAATGATGAGCTTGGACTGAATATAAATAATAATATAACCAATGGTAAATATGATCAAGCAAAAGAAGTTGAGAAAGATAAGGAGCTAGAAGAATTAAAAAGAGTTTACTATGTTGCTATGACAAGAGCTGAAGAAAAACTTGTATTAGGATTTCAAGGATATAATAGTGGTATAAAAAAAGAAATTATGTCTAGTTATGATCTATCTGGTAGTAAAATAATTAAAGACATAGACTATAACAAAGAAGAGCAGATTAATCTAGAAACAATAAATTATTTTAAAAATATAAAAAATCAAAATCAATATAACTTTGACTTGCTATATAATATTGATAAAGAAGACTATATAAGTAATGTTGTATTTAGTATTACACAATTTATGATATTTAATACGTGTCAGAGAAAATATTTTCTGGATTATATTTGGAGAGTTAATATTGATATAGTTGAAGAAGAAGAAATTGAACAACCTATATATAATCAAGGTGATGATGAATATATAATTAAAAGTTATAATATATTACCAGGTGCAAAAAAAGGAAATATAGTTCATGATTTCTGTAATATTTATAGTAGGGATGATGATGTTAAAGAAAAGATAAATGAGTCTATAAATAAGCATGTAAACAAAGATCATGAAAAAGTTTTTGAAATAGTAAAACCTTATATAGATAATTATCTAAAATTATATGATGAGTCGGTAGAGGAAATATATTCAGAAAAAGAATTTTATTTAAAACTGGAAAATGGGTACTTATATGGTATTATTGATAGGATAAATATAAATGATAATGGTATTGATGTAATAGATTTTAAAACTAATATAGTACCTAAAGATAAAAGTGAGAAAGAAGAGCTTAATAATTACTATAAACCACAGCTATTAACTTATGCGTATGTATGTAAAAAGTTATTCAATAAAGAAATCAATAGTACAGGAATTTGGTATTTATATAATAATGAGAAAATTGAATTTAATATAACAGATGATGAACTTGACTCTGCTATAAATGAAATTCAGGAGTTTATAAATTTTGTTAGCGGAAATGACAATATTTTTAGTTATAAAACAAATAAAGATAATTGTAAAAATTGTAATCATAATAAATTTTGTGAGAGAATAACTTAAGGGGGAGAGACGTTGATAAAAAGGTTCATATCATATTATAAACCACATAAAAAATTATTTTTTGTAGATATGTTTTTTGCACTATTAGTATCAATATTTGATCTTGTTTTTCCAATGTTTAGTAGAGAGGTAATAAATAATATAATACCCAATGGAAGAATGGATTTATTAGTTCGATGGACTATAATAATGATATTATTATTCGTTATTAGATATATTAGTAGCTATATTGTTGCTTATTGGGGTCATTTACTTGGTGTTAGAATTGAAAGAGATATGAGAGAAGATATATTTAGTCACTTACAAACTTTGCCTTTTAGTTACTATGACAATAATAAAACAGGCCACATAATGAGTAGGATAATAAATGATTTAAGAGA
>CAYPYI010000008.1:0-23407 GCA_964415085.1 uncultured Tissierellaceae bacterium | reverse complement strand
AACTTGCACATCATGGGCCAGAAGATTTATTTATTTCTATAGTGATGCTTTTAGGCTCATTCATAATACTGATTAAAATAGAGTGGAGATTGACTTTATTATTATTTGCATTTATTCCAATAATGCTTGCTTTTGGTATAAGTAAAAGAAAGAGAATGGAAGAAGCTTTTTCAGAAGTAAGAGGAGAAATAGCAGATATAAATGCACAACTTGAGAATAGTATTTCTGGAGTAAGAGTTGCAAAGTCATTTACAAATGAGGATTATGAAATAGAAAAATTCAAAAAAGGAAATGAGGCTTTCTCTGAAGCGAGAAGAAAATCATATAAAGTTATGGCTGAATTTATATCTGGTATAGAAATAATATCTAACCTATTAAATCTTTTAGTTATAACATTAGGAGGATATTTTGTATATAAGGAAATAATAGATGTTGGTGATTTATTTGCCTATACTCTTTATGTAAATTTCTTTATGCAGCCAATCAAAAGACTTACTAACTTTACAGAACAGTTGCAAGATGGTATGACAGGTTTTGCTAGATTTATAGAGGTTATGGATACTGAACCTGATATCGTTGATAAAGAAAATGCTATAGAATTAACAAGTGTACATGGAGATATTAAATTTGAAAATGTATCATTTAGCTATGAAAATGATGAAGAAAAAATCTTAGATAATTTAAATTTAAATATAGAAAATGGGAAGACAATTGCCTTAGTAGGTCCTTCTGGAGCAGGTAAGACTACATTATGTCATTTGATACCAAGATTTTATGATGTTGATGAAGGAAGTATATATTTAGATGGTAAGGATATAAGAGATATCAAAATTAAAAGTTTAAGAGAAAAAATAGGGATAGTACAGCAAGATGTATTTTTATTTACAGGAACTATAAAAGAAAATATATTGTACGGTAATCCAAAAGCAAGTGATGATGAAATTATAGTTGCAGCAAAAAGGGCTAGTATTCATGATTTTATAATGTCATTACCAAATGGATATGATACTTATATAGGAGAAAAAGGTGTGATGTTATCTGGTGGACAAAAACAAAGACTTAGTATTTCAAGAATATTTTTGAAAAATCCTGCTATATTAATACTTGATGAGGCAACATCAGCTTTAGATAACGAAACAGAATTAGTTATACAAGAATCCTTTGAAGAACTATCTAGGGGAAGGACAACTTTAGTTATAGCTCATAGATTGTCTACTATTAAGAATGCAGATGAAATAATAGTATTAACACAAGAAGGAATTGAAGAAAAAGGAAGACATGAAGATTTATTAAATAATGATGGAATATATGCTAATTTATATAATTCGCAATTTAAATTTGATGTTTAGAATTATTAATTCAACTTTTTTTTATAATGTTAACAAATTGTAACGATATACAGTAAATTATATTATAGTATTATATTAAAGGATAATATGAAAAGGTGTGATTTTATGAAAAGGAAAGTTTTGTTAGTTGAAGATGAAGATTCAATAAGAAAATTTATAAAGATAAATCTAGAAAGAGCAGGTTACGATGTCTTGGAAGCTGGAACAGGTGAGGATGGCGTAGAACTTGCAAGAAAAGAAGAAATAGACATAGTTGTTCTTGATATTATGTTACCTGGTATAGATGGATTTGAAGTTTGTAAGATATTAAGAGAAGAGTTTCCAGCTTTGGGAATTATCATGTTAACAGCCAAAAGTCAGGATATAGACAAAATCATGGGACTTGAATATGGAACAGATGATTATATGACTAAGCCTTTTAATCCTACTGAGTTAGTATTGAGAGTAAAGTCATTAAATAGAAGAATGGGCAGGGAAGGTGAAGATGATGATTCTATGCTTTAAAATTGATACATATTCAAGACGTTTCTTTAAGGATGATATAGAGATGGATCTAACACCTACAGAATTTTCTATTGTTAAATTATTCATGGAAAATCCAGGAAGAGCTTTTGAGAGAGATGAAATATTAAATACAATTTGGGGATATGATTTTGTGGGGGATTCAAAAATTGTAGATGTTAACATTAGAAGATTAAGATCTAAAATAGAAAATGATCCGAGTAATCCACACTTTATTGAAACAATTTGGGGTACAGGATATAGATGGCGTAAAAAGGAGTAGGAAATGAAAAGAAGAAATAGTATAAAAACCAGACTTGTAAAGAATTTTATGCTAATTATAGTTATTACTGTATTAATATTACAAATTGCTCTAACAAAAGGTATAAAGGAATATTATTATAATAACTTAGAAGATATTCTTACTAGTCAGATACAGTATTCAACGGATTTTTATTCTAGATATTTTGCATCTTTTGAATTAGAAGATATTATACTAGATGATATAGATTTATTTTGGAAATACACTAAAGCTCAGGTTCAAATATTATCTATGGACGGCGAACTTTTAATGGATTCATTAGGTGTAAATTATCAAGATAAAATTAAATCTCCAGATGTTGTTGCTGCACAAAATTTAAATAAGGGTGTATGGAAAGGTAATGTTGAATATTCGAATGAGCCGGTTATGGCTATATCACTTCCTCTTATAAATGATAATCAACCTAAAGGAATTATAAGGTTTGTAACATCTTTAGAGGAAACTAATAAGAATATAGATAGCATAAATATGCTTCTTAACATTATGGGAATACTGGTAGTAATAATATCTGGTATTGTTGCGTTATTCCTTGCAAATTCTATAGTTAAGCCCTTAATAGAAGTAACAGAAGTTGCAGAGAAGCTTGCTGATGGTCAATATAAAGTTCGAAGCAATGTAGAATTAGATGATGAAATTGGGAGACTTTCTAATACTTTAAATCATATGGCAGAAGAAATATTAAAAAGAGAACAAATTAAAAATGATTTCATATCTTCAATTTCACATGAACTTAGAACTCCTTTAACAAGTATTAAAGGATGGGCTATAACACTAAAAGCAGATGACATAAGAGATGATGAATTATTAAAAGATGGATTGAATATTATAGAAAATGAAAGTGATAGATTAGCTAAAATGGTTGAGGATTTACTAGACTTCTCTAGATTTATATCTGGTAGAATAAATCTAGAAAAAGAATTATTTAGCTTAAGAGATACGATGAATATGATTTATAAACAATATAGCCCAAGAGCTAAAAACAAAGAAATAGATATGGAGCTATATATAAGCGAAGAAGTAGATACAATAGTTGCAGATGAAGATAGAATAAAACAGGTACTAATTAATTTAGTTGATAATGCAATTAAATTTACTCCGGAATTTGGAAAGGTAAAATTATCAGCATATATGGATAATGAAAATTTGATTATGGAAGTAAAAGATAATGGTGTAGGTATAGATAGTGAGGACTTACCAAGAATTAAAGAAAAGTTTTATAGAGGTAAAAATAAAAATGCCAACAGTGGTATAGGATTATCAATTTGTGATGAGGTAATGACTCTTCATGGTGGTAAGCTTGAGGTGGAATCAGATGTTGATGTTGGAACAACAGTAAAAGCGATTTTACCAGTGAAGGAGGCGACTAATGATTAAGAAATTTAGTAAGATAATTTTTATCTTATCTTTATTAATTCTTCTTTCAGCATGTAATATTTCTGAAGGGGATGTAAAAGATAGAATTAATGCACCTGAAAATATGAAACCTCCTATAGAAGGTAAATGGAAAATAACAGATAGATTAAATGATGAAGATGACTCTATTGATCTAACTAACGATAAAAATATCGATATGGAAGGATTATTTAGGAAAGAGGCTTTGATTTTAGGTAAAGATTTTACAGAAAAACCTTCATTTAGGATTAAAAATGTTAAAGCTAATGATTATTTTATGTATAAATATAAAAAAAATTATTATGATTTAGGGTTTGAAGAGGATACAATACAAGTAATAACTGTATTAGACAGTGATAAATATTTTTTTGATATAATTAAACTAAATAAAGATACTGCCATAATTTATAAAGATAACAACTTTTATAAACTTGAAAGGGTATCAAAAGAAGTTAGTTTAGAAGAAGTAAGTAGATATATTGAAGTTGAAAGAAATATGGTGCAAACAGTAGATAATGTTACAGGAGAAGACTTAGAAAGTGGAGTTTTGTTAGGTATAAAAATTCCCAAATATGATAACTATAATAGTATACCAAAATGGGAATATAAAACATTATGGCTTAATACTAGTAATGGAGAAGTTAAGAGTTCATATATTATAGATGATTTATTGCTTCCTAGAAAAAATGGTTTTTGGAAAATAGCAGTAGATAGAGTAATAGACTCAGGAAGTGTTGTAGATAAAATTAAAACCGAAGGACAGATAGTTAATTTAGACGAATATAACAAGGAACCCAATAGAATGTTGAATATTAATAATAAAAGAGGAATTAAGGATGAGGGTTATGAACTTAAAAATATTTTGTTTTTAAGTAATGATTATATGTCAATAGAAAAAATAGAAAATAAAGAAAATGAAAAAAGAACATTAGAGATACTAGGAATTGATAATATAGATGATGAAAAAGGATTAAAATTGTCAGATATATTGGGCGAAGAAGGTAAGGATATATTTAAAGAAGGTGTAGAAGCTAATATTGATGTAAATAATAAAGCGAAAGTAAGCGAAAGTAATATTGGTGTAGGAAGGAAAGATGGTTACTGGATATTAAAAGGTAGAGTAAATTATGTAGAAAAGGAGAAACAACTTTATAAAGATTTTAATATCAAGGCTATACCACCTGAGGAACTTGTAAAATATGATAAATTATCTATTTCTTGGAGTGAATTAGATTCTAAGATAGCTAATTTAGTAGATGTGTTCTCATCTCCAAATGAAGAGTTAATAATTGCTCAAACAGAAAGAGAGTTATTAGTATTAAAAGTAAAAGATGGAGAAATTGTTGATGAGAATGAGCTTTACTCAATAGAACTTCCTAGGAATGTTAGTGTAGTTATGGCAGAATGGGCGACTGGAAAGTATACAAACTTATGGGAAGAAGAAGTAAAGAAAAATGATAAATCTTCACTAGAATAAAAACACGGATAAAACAAAGTTTTATCCGTGTTTTATTATGCTAATTTTTTTCTTTTTTACAAGATTAAATTTTTCTTTTTTACTTAATCTTTTTATGTTATATTCTCTTTTCATTGCAAGACTCTTCGTAGGATAACACTCATAATAAATTAACTCAACAGGAGTTCTACCTCTAGTGTATTTAGCGCCTAATTTATTATTATGTGTTATTATTCTTTTGTTTAAATTATTAGTATATCCTGTATAAAAAGTTTCATCAGAACATCTTAGTATATAAGTAAAATACATTTAATCACCTAACTATCTTCATTTAATACTTCTTTAACAACGTTGTTAATTATATCATAGTTATATCCACGTCTATATAAATATGCACATAATTTATTATATTTCTTGTAATGATCATCATTTCTATATTTATAAGCTTGCTTAGTAGCTAGCTCCATACAAGACTCATATTGTTCTTCCTTATCAATATTTTCTTCAAGAACCTCTCTAATTATACTATCAGATATTCCTTTTTGATATAATTGAAATTTAATTTTTTGTGGTCCATATTTATTAATATTGATTTTATCTCTAACAAAACTATTTGCAAAATCATAGTCATTTATATAATTTCTTTCTTTACAATAATCTATTGCATATTCAATTTGATGAGGTAAATATTCTTTTTCTACTAATTTATCTCTAATTTCTTTTTCAGATCTACTTCTAAAAGATAGTAAATATACAACATAATTAACAGCCTTATTATTACTCTCTAATGCTAATATTTCATCTAGTGTTTCTTGATCTATTTCAAGCCCTTTTTTTAAATTGTATTTGTACTTTAGTTCATCTGTTACTCCAAAAGCAAATTCCCCATCTATATATATACTAAATCTATAATCATTATTTTTTTGTAGTTCTACTTTGGTAATAATCATTTAACCACCTCAATTGTTTGTATGTTTATTAATAAATCTAACAGTTTTTTCTATTATGCTAACAGTAGTATAATCATTATTTTTAGTATCAAAAGAATGGTTAGCAGTGCTATGAACAAGAAATTCATATTCCACTTTATTTTTGTTAAGAGCTTTTGCAAACTTGACGGAAGTTTCAAATGGAACGGTATCATCCATCTTACCATGAACTAAGATGGTTGGTGGCATCATAGGGTTAACCCATTGTATAGGAGAGTAAAATTCATATGGATCATTGAATTCACTAGGCGAATTATTAAGTGTTGTAACTGTACCAAATTTAGCAAAAATGGATTTTGAATCTTTGTTGTCAACCATTTGTTGTAAATCTGTTGGTGGATAATAGGCCACTACAGCTTTAACACCACTTAACGGGCTTTGTATTTTATTATATGTTAAATAAGTAGAATATAAAAGTGCAAGATGTCCACCAGCAGATAGACCCATCAATACAATGTTTTGTTTATCTATTTTGAATTTATAATAATTGTCTTTTAAA
The DNA here is from genome assembly GCA_964415085.1 of uncultured Tissierellaceae bacterium. GTDB lineage: Bacteria > Bacillota > Clostridia > Tissierellales > Tissierellaceae > CAYPYI01. Next base: position 16,899 of record CAYPYI010000008.1, on the reverse strand, counting down.
AATTTTAAACCATCACTATAATCTGATGTTAAATCTAACATAGTATTTCTGTAGCCATATCTATAATCAATACTAGATACAACATATCCCTTTGATGCTAAATATTTGCACCATGAAACATTATTGGGTTGATCTCTAAATCCTGAGATCCATCCTCCGCCATGGCAAAAATAAACTAAAGGATAAAAACTTTTATTAGAATTTGGATAGTAAATATCTACTTTTAAATCTTTTTTTTCAGTTTTTTTATATACATAGGTCTCTACTTTAATATCTTCATGTATCTCCATGGGAACACTTGAAGTTAAAAGTTTTTTTATGTATATGAAAAAAGAAATGAAAAAATAAATCAAGCCAAGTGTTAAATCGCTCACACTTAAAAATATAAAGATTATGAATAAATATAACTTATTTACAATAAAAGATGACTTTCGTAAATTTCTTTTTATAGTTTCGATAATATTTTTCATTATACACCTCTTATTTTTCTAGTGGATTTTCAAGCTTCTCGTTACCTAATAATTTTTTTGCAGACTTTTTATCTGTTATTTTAACTTTGTGTAGTATATACTTTGCTAAAAAATAGCTAAAAGGTAACCAGCTTACATGAGTTATAGGTAGTATACGTCTTTTTGCATCTTCCATTTCGTCATATAAATATTTTCTTGATTCTAATGGTAGGGTCGAATCAAAGAAAGCATCTACAAAAGTCACTTTATTTTTATCAAGAAAATGAGCATATGATAATGGATCAATTTTAAACAAAGGATGTATATCTTCGCTATTTACTAACTCATCAAAAGTCATATTTTTAACTTTTTCAAACTGACTTTCATAAATGTCATATAACAATTGTTTATCATCTAAAAAATAATCAAATTTCTCATCACTCTCAAATAGCCTCCTTGCAAAGGCAGCAACAGGGGATTCATGAATAATTTTAGGTATATGTCCTCCTGTAGTCATAAATAGTGTATGAGATATATCTTTTCTTATTGAACTTACAATACTTGCAATCATTCCACCTAGGCAGTAACCGGTAATTATATTATTTTCGTGCCACAAGCCTTCTTGCTCTAAAAAATCTATAGTTGTTAAGACATCTACAACGGCATGTTCCCAAAACTGAAAAAGTATATCCATATTTGGGTATAGGAAACTCTTACCACTAACTGAGTTATTTTCAACCCTTGTATAGTTTCCTGGTAAAATTAATATACTTGTATTTACACCGGCAGATGCTAAATGTGGTCCAAGCCATAGTAAGAACTTAATATTTCTACTACCAAGTCCATGAAGAATAACACAAGAAGCTTTTATTGGACCTTTAGGATGATAGTTATAAAACTCTACATATTCAGTTCCTTTTGCAGGGTTTCTATATAAGCTTTTGTATCTTATAAATGAGCATCTATAGTTTTTCCCCTTGAAAATATATCCAGAAACGTAATCAATTTTTTGTTTTTCATAGGTAAAATCTACTTTCATATAATCCCTCTTTTATTATGTTATCTTTTACATTATACATTAAAACAAAAAAAGAATCTAATTTGTAGATTCTTTATTGTTCGTTGTTTTGGTTAGCTATTAAATATATACCCAATATTATTAATAATACTGGCCAAAAATCTGTAAGTCTTCTTATTAATATTCTTAAACTAGTTAAGAAATTAAAGTTAAACTGTGGAAATAACATTCTTGATAATAATAGAACTCCTAATATTATAAACATTATTCCTAAAAATACTGGTGTGTTTGTATTAGAGTAAAAATCATCTGTATCAATTACACCTGGATTTGCAGGAATAATTGCACTTGCAAAAATATAAAATATTATAAAAGTCCCAGGAGACTTGAAGAAAATTATTAGTGCAAGAATTCTGATTAAATTTGGATCGATGTTAATATACTCACCAATACCACCACAAACTCCAGATATTATTTTATTTGAATTTGATCTGTATAGTTTATTCATAATATACCTCCTAACTCTAATTATATATGTAAAACATAATTATTCAATTAATTTATACCCTTTGATTTAGTTCACAATCCAAGCTCTTTGTGATATTATAAAATAATAGAGTGGGAGGGTGTATATGTTTGAATTATTATCAGTAGTTTTTAAATACATATTTATTTTTATAATATATTTATTTATATTTACAATAATTAGGCTCATTTATTTAGACATAAAAAGTATGAGCATAACAGGTAGTGAGTCAGGAGCATACTTAAAACTTTTAAATAGAAGAGATACACTTCCTTATAATGTAAGGGAATATTACTCTTTAGAAGATAGTTTAACTTTAGGAAGAAGTAATGCTAATGATATAATAATTAAGGATATGTTTGTTTCAAATAGACATCTAAAAATAGAAGAAGAAAATAATGAATATTATTTAGAAGATTTAGAAAGTTCTAATGGAACTTATATAAATGATGTATTGGTAGAGGGAGTAGTAAAATTAAGAAATGGTGATAGAATCAAGGTAGGAGATTTAGAATTTATTTTTATGAATAGAGAGTAGGAGACAAATGGAGAATATTAGTATTAAAAGACCAAGGTTTTTATTGATGTTGTTTGAAATACTAGCATTAATATTGCTATTTACATATGATATTGAAACAGTAAATAAAGATAATATGTTAGTTGGAATAGGCCTTGTTCTTATTATATATATATCAAATATTATACTTTATAAAGTATCTTCTGGTGACCACTATATATATTTAATAGCTACTATGCTTATGTCAATTGGACTTATAATGATATATAGATTAAATCCAGCTTTAGGAAAGAAACAACTTATATTTGTTTTTATTGGTGTTGTTTGTTTTTATTTAACATACTTTATATTAAAAAATATTAGAATTTGGGATAGGTTTATAATATTTTATATTATTCTTGGATATTTATTTTTTGCCATAACTTTCATATTTTCCAGTAGGACACATGGGGCAAAAAACTGGATAAGTCTTTTTGGATTAATTAGCTTTCAACCTGCTGAAATAACAAAATTAATATTAATTTTTATTTTAGCTTGTCATTATGGAAAGGAAAAAGATGACAGGATTTTAAGTGGTAGTAAATATAGTAAGTACTCATCACTTTTAATATTATTTATTATATATACTTTTATGGGACTATTGTTTTTACAAAGAGATTTGGGTATGGCTTTAATTTTTTATGGAATATTTGTTATTATACAGTTTATATTTGAAGAAGATAGAAGATTAGTATATGGGAATATTTTACTTTTCATTATAAGTGGAATTTTAGGATATTTTATTTTTAGTCATGTTAGAGTAAGATTTGATATTTGGTTAGATCCATGGAAGTATGCAGAAACAACAGGTTATCAAATTATTCAAGGTTTATTCTCAATAGCAGAAGGTGGTTTTTTTGGAAGAGGATTAGGTTTGGGACATCCTCAATTTATACCTTTAGCTTATAATGATTTTATATATCCAGCTATAATTGAGGAGATGGGAGTATTTATGGGTATTGCCATCATTATGTTATTTATGATTTTAGTATATAGAGGTTTTAAAATAGCTATAAGACAATCAGATATGTTCTTGAAAGTCCTAGCATTTGGTGTAAGTGCATTATTTGGAGTTCAATCATTTGTAATCTTAGGAGGCGTATTAAACGTAATACCTTTAACAGGGATTACCCTTCCTTTTATGGCTTATGGAGGTACTTCTATACTATCAAGTTTTATAGCCCTAGGAGTCTTACAGGTTGCGTCTGAAGACATTAAATGGGAGGTTGAAGTAGATGGACAAATTAAATAAAAGAGCAGTTGTAGTACTAACTGCTTTTATAATACTTTTTACAGGATTAATAGTTTATTTAAGCTATTTCCAAGTATTTAAATCTGCTAGCTTAAAAAATCATCCTTTTAATAAAAGACTGTGGGCTAATGAAGAAAAAGTAAAAAGAGGAAGTATATCTGATAGAAATGGATTAATTTTAGCAGAAAGCCAAAAAAATGAAGAATCTAATAAGAGAATATACAACTATGGTGCGTTATATTCTCATATAATAGGATATTCTAGTCGTGAATTTGGTAAATCGGGTTTAGAGCTAAGATATAATAATGAGCTTTTAAATATAAATCCGTCAATGGCTATTAATGATTTAAAAAATATAGTATTACCTAGTTCTGTTGGTAATAATTTAGAATTGACAATTGATCATTCAATGCAAGAAAAAAGTAGAAGTTTGTTAAGTAACTATAAAGGTTCTGTAATAACTATGAATCCTAAAACTGGAGAGATTTACTCAATGGTAAGTTTACCAGACTTTGATGCTTCTAATTTAAATGAAGTTTGGAAGGATGTTATTGAGGATAACAATAGCCCTTTATTAAATAGAGCAACACAAGGATTATATGCTCCAGGTTCTATATTTAAAGTTATTACAACATCAGCAATTTTAAATAGTGATAAAGAAATTGATTTAAACTATAATTGTACAGGGCAAGAGATAGTAGATGGATATACCTTTACAGATTATGGAAAAATGAAACATGGAAATATAAATTTAAATTCAGCTTTTATTAATTCGTGCAATACGTATTATGCTTCAAAATCTCAGGTTATTAAATATCCTAGTATTTTAAGTATGGCAGAGGCATATATGTTTAATCAAAAAATAGATTTTGATTTAGATGTAAAAACATCACAGATCCCCAAAAATGAGTTAATTGGTACTAGCTTGAGTGCTACAGCGATTGGACAAGGTGACATACAAACAACTCCACTTAATATGTTACTTACTGTATCAACCATAGCTAATGATGGAAAGATGATGAAGCCTTATCTAGTAAAAAATGTTTACAGTGATAGTGGTAGGATAATTAGAAAAACTAAACCAGAAGAGTTATCACGACCTGTAGATCCTTTTACATCTATTGAAATTGCAAATATGATGAGAGAGGTAGTAAAAGGTGGTACTGGTAAAAATGCATCTATTAAAAATGTTAAAGTTGCAGGTAAAACAGGTACTGCGGAAAATGGATCAGGTAAAACTCATAGCTGGTTTATGGGATATGCGCCTTTTGATGATCCTAAAATAGCAGTTGTTGTTGTTTTAGAAGAGTCTGGATTAACAGGAGGTAAGGGAGCTGCACCTATTGCAAGGGATTTAATTATACATGGGTTAAACAATATAAATTTTGAGGAGTGATTATATGAAAGAAGAATTAAAAAGGGAAGATATTCCAGTAGAATATACTTGGGATATAAAGTCTATGTTTAAGGACTATGATGAATGGAACAAAATGCATGATAAGGTAGAAAAATTAGCAAATGAATTTGAAGAATATAAAGACACATTAACAAATTCGAGTAATGACTTATTAAAAGGAATAAAAGACTATGAGACTATGTATAGAAACCTTATGAATTTATATTCATTTGCGAGTATGAATTTAGATATTGATACAAGAGATAGTACAGCTCAGGCTTTAGAAAGTAAGGCTGTAAGTTTATATACAAAGGTTTCAGAAAAATCCTCTTTTGTAACACCTATGATCCTTGAATCAGATGAAGATATAATTAGAGGGTATTTAGAAGAAAATGAAGAACTTTCTGAATATAAGCAATTTTTTGATAATATATTTAGAGGTAAAAAACACGTTTTATCAGCAAGAGAAGAAGCTATTATGGCTCAAGTATCTGAAATTGGTACAGCTTCATCAAATACATTTTCTATGTTAAATAATGCCGATTTAAAATTCCCTAAAATTAAAGATGAAGATGGAAATGAAGTTGAGATAACACATGGAAACTTTATTCCTTTTATGGAAAGTAAGAATAGAAGGATAAGAAAAGATGCATTTGAAGCTTTATATAGTGTTTATTATGATCATAAAAACACTTTAGCATCTACTTTATCAGGAGAAATAAAGGCTAATATATTTAAATCTAAAATGAGAGGATATGAAAGTTCTAGACATGCAAGTTTGCATGAAAATAATATACCAGTTAGTGTATATGATAACTTAATAGAATCTATACATGATAATTTAGATAAAATGTATAAATATATGGATGTTAGAAAAAAAGTTTTAGGAGTAGAAGAACTTCATATGTATGATATATATACTCCTATAGTATCAGATGTTGACTTTAAATTCTCATATGATGAAGGTGTTGAAGTTATAAAGAAAGCACTTCAACCTTTAGGTGAAGAGTATGTAAGTGCAATGGAAGAAGGATTTAGTTCAAGATGGGTTGATGTTTATGAAACTAGAGGGAAAAGATCTGGAGCATATTCAGGTGGATCTTATGACTCACATCCATTTATTTTATTGAACTATAAGGATACTTTAGACAATGTATTTACTACAGCTCATGAGATGGGTCACTCTATGCATAGTTATTTAACTAGAAAATATCAACCTTTTATTTATGGTAACTACAGCATATTTTTAGCAGAAGTAGCTTCAACAACAAATGAATTATTATTATTAAACTATATGCTTGAAAATACAAAAGATGAAAATGAAAAGTTATATTTATTAAATCATTATATAGAAAGTTTTAGAACAACGGTATTTAGACAAACTATGTTTGCTGAATTTGAAATGATTATTAATAGATTCGTAGAAGAAGGTGGAGCCCTTACAAGTGACTACTTATGTAGCACTTATAGTGATTTAAATAAGAAATACTATGGACCTAATGTAGTTGTAGATGAAGAAATTGGTATAGAATGGGCAAGAATACCTCACTTTTATTACAACTTTTATGTTTTCCAATATGCAACAGGATTTTCTTGTGCAGTAGATTTTTCTACTAAAATAATAAACAAAGAACCAGGTGCAGTAGAGAAATATTTAGAATTCTTAAAAAGTGGTAGCTCTGATTATGCAATAAACATATTACAAAAAGCTGGAGTAGATATGACGACTAAAGAACCTGTAGATAATGGTATGAAGTTATTTGGAAAATTAGTAGATGATTTTGCAGAATTAATATAATTGATTTGTATATGAAAAAAAGAAACCTCAAATTTGAATTTGAGGTTTCTTTTATTTATAGGAATTTTTCTTTTAAATTATTCCAATACATATTTTTATCAAAATTTAATTTCTTTATTTTCTTATCAGACATTTTTATATTAAAATAATCTATATTATGATACTTTATTTCGTTTCCATCATTTACAATTAAAGTATTATTTGAATGTCGTTTATCAGGAAGGATTTTTATGTTTAAATCTCCTGGTACGATAATACTATTTGGTAAAGATCTAAAAGCTTTTGAAATAATAGGAGCAATAGGTGTTATTTGTAAAGATTCTAAAGTTGGATAAACTATAGCACCTCCGGCAGAATAACTATATGCTGTACTACCAGAAGGGGTAGATACAATCAGCCCATCACCACTAAATTTTTCTAAGTGATTATCATCTACAAATAAATCCAGATGCATTACCTTTGAATTTTCAGCCTTTATAACAATTTCATTTACACTTAAAAGATTAAAATTATAATCACTAGTTATAACTTCAGTCTCCATCAAATACATCTCTTCAACATGATAATCTTCTAGGATATATTGGCTAATAAATTTATCTATATTTTCAGGTCTTATTTCTTGAAAAAAACCTAAATGACCAGTATTTATTCCAACGAAAGGTATATCTGGGAATCCATTTCTATGTATAGCACGTAAAAAGGCACCATCTCCACCCACTGCAATATTTAATTCTGCTTCATTTGTATATTTTTCCGTGACAATAAAATTATGATATTCAAGTTTTTCTTTTAAAATAGAGGCTGTTTTCTGTGATATAAAGTTGTTATTTGATATTAGATTAATTTTTCTTTTAATTTGCAAGTAGATACCTCCTATCAATGGTAGCTATTGATATAATTCTGAAATAAATCAGGACACTTTATATAATAACATATTTTTATCAAATACAAGTAGTATATTTATAATTGATTTAAATAATTTATACCCTATAAGATTAATAATAAATATTAGATAAAAAAATAACGATCATATTTCTTGAATTATAATTAAAACTAGTGTATAATAAAGATATAGAAACTCTGTGGTGTACGTGAACTCACGTAATTCAACCGACACTATTAATATGGGAGAACAGTGTTTTTTATATGATAAAATGCCTTCACTGGACTTTAGATTATAAAAACGGTTCACCCACTTGTATGCACAAGGGTCTGAATTAAATGAGGTAAACGGCATCATGGAAATACATAACCCTTTAACTTTAAAGTTAAAGGGTATTTTTTATCTTATAATTGAATTTGTATTTTTTTACGTTCTCTATAAATGTAAATATTTTTAAAATCTAGTTGCTTTAAAAGTTTTTCTGCTTGTTTAAAATCATATAAAAGGTCATCAACATGATGTGCATCAGATCCCATTGTTATTATTTCTCCACCTAAAGACTTATAAAGTTTAAGTATATTAATTTTCGGATTATAATAATCTAGACCCGTTCTAAGACCTGCTGTGTTAAGCTCAATCCCTTTATTCTTATCTATTACTACTTTTAAAATTTCTTCGATAATAGGTTCATATATATAGTATTGTTTGATATCTAATTTACTGCCTGTTTGCCTTTCGAAATATCTATCAATATAATCTATGTGACCTAGAACATCAAAATTATCATATTGCTTTACTGCATCTAGCATAGTTTCATAATAAGTCATGATTATATCTTCAGGATCTTTACTAGCATATTGAAAAATTTTATCGCTTGCAATATCTATCCCATTTAAAGTATGTATAGACATAATTACAAAATCAAAAGGGTATTTATTAATTAACTCATCATATCTTTTATAAAGATGTGGTTGCATACCAATTTCAACACCAGTAAAAATGTCTAATTTATCTTTATATTTATATTTCATTTTTGTTATTTCTTTGAAATAATCAGGAACTCTAAATTGTATATCAATTTTATTAACTGTTGCATCAAAGTCTATATGATCGGTAAAGCAAATTGCCTTAGCCTTTTTTTCGATAGCATTAATGGCTACCTTATCCATAGGAGAATTTGAATCCATAGAATACTCACTATGAATATGAAAATCATACATTAAATCACCTCGTATTATTTTTTATTATCTTCTTTTTGTAGTTCATATAAATTATAGTATGTTCCTTTTTTATCTAATAGGTCTTGATGTGTTCCAGATTCAACAATTCTACCTTTATCTAATACTATAATATTATCTGCATGTTGTATTGTAGACAATCTATGTGCTATAGCAATAGAAGTTCTATCTTTAACAACTTTTTCTAATGTATCTTGAATAAGTAATTCAGTTTCAGTATCAATATTAGCAGTTGCTTCATCAAGAATTAAAATTTTTGGATTATGTGCAAGTGTCCTAGCAAAAGAAAGAAGCTGTTTTTCACCAGAGGATAAAGTTGCACCTCTTTCCATAACAGGTTGATTATATCCTTTAGGAAGCTTTGATATGAATTTATCTGCGTTAACATACTTAGATACTTTAACCATTTCTTCATCAGTAATATCAGAATAAAGTTTTATATTATCACCAATAGTACCGGAAAAAATAAATACATCTTGTAATACTACCCCAATATTTCGTCTTAAATCAAATTTATCTATATTCCTAATATTTATACCATCAATTAAAATTTCTCCTTTTTGTATATCATAAAATCTAGTAAGTAGATTTATAATTGATGTTTTGCCCGCACCTGTAGCACCAACAAAAGCAACATTATCTCCTTTATTTATTCTAAAAGATAAGTCTTTTAAAATCCAGTCTTCTGATTCATAGGCAAAGTAAACATTTTTAAACTCAATATATCCATCCACATCAGTAAGCTTAATTGGATTATCTACATTTTCTATTATATTGTTATTATCTAAAATTTCAAATATTCTTTCACTAGATGCTAAAGAAGATTGTAATATATTATACTTTTCAGTTAGTTCAAATATAGGTCTAAAAAACCTTTGAAGATAGTCTATGAAAATATATAATGTACCAAATTGCATAGTCGATGTCATAACTTTTTGACCACCAAAGTATACTAGTATTGCAATAGCTAAAGACCTTACTATTTCAATTGTAGGTCTTAACATAGCATGTATTCTTATCTCTTCTTTTGCAATATTTAAAAACTCTGAATTAATAACATCGAATTCTTTAGAAATCTTTTCTTGCTTATTAAAAATTTGGATGGTATTAATACCTGTTATATTTTCATTTAGACTAGAATTTACTTTTGATAATTGAGATCTATAGGCCCTGTAAGCATTTCTTATCTTATTTCTAAATATTATAGAAATAATAACAAATGCAGGTAGGAAGATAAAAGCATATAATGCTAATTTATAATCCATTTTAATCATAATTATTATAATACCTATTAAAGTAAACAAATCTTTAAACAGATTAACTAGCACAGACGTGAACATCTCGTTAAGTGTTTCTGTATCATTGTTAACCCTTGTTACCAAACGACCAATAGAACTATGATCGAAAAAGTTAAATGATAAATTTTGTATATGATTAAATACTTCATTTCGTATTCTATAAATAATGCCCTGTCCAGCATAGTTTAGCATATATTCCTGAATATAATTAAATAAAAATGATAAAGTTATTATTAAGAAAAATATAAAGCTTAATCTATAAATACCTTTTATGTCACTATTTTTTATAGTATCGATATCTTTATTGGTTAAATATATAGTCTCATCATTAGATTTTAGCATATATGAGTCATTATTTTTATATAAAATATATTCACTATTAGTCTTAGAAGATTTAAAATCTTTTAAATCTCTTTTTGCTACAAAATCTCGATCTTTTATATTTATACTATTATCAGTAGGAGTATCTGATATATAATATACTCTATTATCAGTAGATATATAATCATCTATTGCTACTTTTAAAATATATGGATTCATAAGCTCGAGATATGTTATAAACACAAGAAGTATAAATGCAAGAAAAAAGATAAGAATATATCCTTTAGTATAAGTTAATAGTCTTCTAAGTATTCCTATATCGGTTTTTTTATTATCCTTCATTTTATAAAGCCTCCTTTTCATCTTCATCTAATTGCTGTTTATCATGAAGCTTTTTATAGGAGCCGTTTAAATTTAACAGTTCTTCATGCGTTCCACTTTCTATAATTCTACCATTATCTAAAAAAAGAATTTGATCTGCATTTTTTATACTTGATATTCTATGACTGATTATAATTGTAGATTTATCCTTAGTTATTGAATTAATATTTCTAAGAATTGTCTCCTCAGTCTTAGTATCCACTGCTGATAAAGAATCATCTAATATTAATATAGGTGCATCTTTTGCAAAGGCTCTTGCTATAGATGTTCTTTGCTTTTGACCTCCAGATAAGGTAACGCCTCTTTCACCTAGTATTGTTTCAAAACCTTCATTAAAGTTTATTATATTATCATATAAATCTGCATTAACGGATGCTTCGACTATTTTATTCATTGGTAATAACTCATCTTGTGAGAATGATATATTTTCTTTTATACTCTTAGAAAAAAGGAAATTATCTTGTGGCACATATGCTATATTTGTTCTTAGTTGTTTCAAACTCAAATCTTTAATGTCAATATTATCTATTAAGATTAAACCAGAATTATAATCATACAATCTTAAAAGTAGGTTTGCTATGGTGGTTTTCCCAGAGCCAGTAGGACCTATAATAGCTAAAGTATTCCCTGGCGTAAGTTTAAACGATACATCTTTTATTAGACAATTTTTTGTATTAGGGTATTGAAAAAATACATTTTTAAATTCAATATTTCCTTTTATTTTATCAAGTATAATAGGATTTTTCTTTTCAATAATTTCGCTTTCTTCATAAAATATTTCATTTAACCTATCTAAAGAAGCAATCCCCCTTTGTATATTATTAGTTATTTGACCAACAGATCTAACAGGCCACCTAAGCATAGCTACATAAGAATTAAATGCAATGAAATCACCTAAGGATATGTTTCCATTAATAACTTCAGTTCCTCCAAAAAGTATTGTAAAAAGAATGCTAAGTGAAAAAACAAAATTTAAGCTAGGGGTAAAAAAACCAGAAACTTTAACTAAATCTAAGTTTTTATCATAGTAATCTTTGTTAATATTTTTGAAATCATCAAATACATATTCTTCTTGGCTAAAAGCTTTTATAACCCTTATACCAGAATAGCTTTCTTGTGTCTTTTCAGTTAGAGTAGAAAAAGCATTTTGGACCCTTCTAGATCTTTTATATATAATTTTACCAAAATATTTAGTTATAAATAATATTATAGGAAAAGTAATACTTGTAATCAGGGTAAGTTTTAAACTTGTGGTTTTTATCATCATAAATAAGGCTATTATAACAATAAACAAAGAATCAACAAGCATAATTGTAGAAATTCCTAAAGATCTTCGAACCGTACTAATATCGTTAGTAGCATGACTCATCAAATCTCCTGTTTTATGGGTATAAAAATAATTTGGAGATAAGTATAAAAGATGGTTAAAAAAATCCTTTCTTAATTTATATTCTAATTTAACTGAATTTCCAGAAATGTACATTCTCCAAAAATATCTTCCAACTCCAGTAAATATTCCTGTTAATAGAATTAATGAAGCGTATTTTATAAGTATAAGATTATTTAAGTTACTATCTCTTAAAGCATCTGTCATATTACCTAGAATTCTAGGTAATATAAGCTGAGCTATATCAACACTAAATAACCAAATAATACCAATTATATATGTTTTTTTATTTTCTTTAAAAAAATCTATTATTCTTTCAAATCGCGACAAGATATCACTCCTTTTAATAAATATTCATTATTTGCTATATAGTAATCATACCATATTTACAAAAAATATAAATAGACAGAGTATTTAAATGAAATTGTCTAGAAATAATGATATGATAAATTAAAGGCTAAGTCATAAGTAAAAGTAATAAAAAAGGGTATAAGAATTTTATGGAGGTGGATATTATGTTTATAGAATTTTTAGAGGAAAAAGTAAAAGAAGAAGAAAGAAAGAAAAATACAGAAACAGCAAAAAGATTGGGCATAGGAGTTGTTCTTGGAGCAGTTGCAGGAGTTGCGGTGGGAATATTAACAGCACCTAAGTCAGGTAAAGAAACAAGAGAGGAAATAGTAAATATAGCAAAGGAAACAAGTGAAGATATAAAAGGTTCTCTTGATGATTTAGTAGAAGAAACTAAACAAATGAAAGATAATATTAACTCTGATTTAAAATCAAGTATTGAAAAGATTAAATATGATTTAGAAAAAAATAAAAATGAAATAAGTGAACAGGAAAAAGAAGAAGCTGTGGAAACTACTGCAAAAGAGATAGAATAATAGGGGGATTGTCATGAGTGCTAGTTTGACTATAAGAGATTTGTTTTCATTAATACTATTTTTACTTGGAATAGGTGTAGGAGTATATTTAGTTATGGTATTAAGTAAAATTAATAAAATTTTAGGAAATGCTCAAAAAGTGGTTGAAGATAACCTAGAAGAGTTAGATACTACAATTAAACAATTACCAGAGATTTCTTTTAATGTAAATGAAATAACTAAAGAAACAAACTATGCTATAAAAACATTAACACCAGAAATAGACGGAGTTTTAAGAAATGTAAATCATATATCTGAAAATGTTTCTGATATAACCGATACGGTTCATGATAGTACTGATAAACTTAATCAAACAGTTGATGAAGTTTCTGATAGTGTACTTGGTGTTGCTAGTAATTTTAGAACAAATTCTAGCATATTATCAGGATACATAGAAACATTTATAGATATAGTAGAGACTATTAGAAGTGTTTTACTAAAATAAGAGATCTTAGATCTCTTTTTTTAATTCAAAAAGTTCTTAAGAATTAATTAAATAAGTTAAATAAGTTGCAATATAGTTACTTTTATTGGTAAAATATGATAATATATTGATAGTTAATATTTCTTCAAAATATAATTATTTAGAATGGAGCAGTTATTATGAAAAGAGTTAAAATAATAATTAATCCTTCATCAGGTAGACAGACAATGGAGCCGAAAGTAGACTATTTATCGAAACTACTTCTAGATGATGGATATTTAGTTGCAAAATTTTTTACTAAGAAAAAAGATGATGCTAAACTAGAGACGATAAAAACATGTGAGGAAAATTGGGATGCTTTGGTAGTATGTGGTGGAGATGGGACAGTAAATGAAGTAGCAGCAGGAATAGCACTTAGTGAAAACAAAGTACCGGTTGCTATAATGGCAGGTGGAACTGTAAATGATTTTGCAAATCATATGAATATACCAGAAAGAGTACCAGATTTCTTTGAAATGATTAGAAATGGTAAAACAATAGATGTGGATTTAGGAAAAACAGGAGATAACTTTTTTGTTAATGTAGCAGCAGGAGGACTATTAACTGAAGTTGCCTACCAGGTACCTATTGAGGCAAAAGCTGTACTTGGAAGAATGGCATATTATTTTGAAGGATTAAAAGAAATTATTATTAAAGATATAGAACCTATAAAAGCAAAGATTACAAGTAAAGAATATACAAGTGAAGATGAAATTTTGCTGTTTGTGATATCTAATAGTTCCTCTATAGGAGGATTCAAAAAACTTGCACCTGAAGCAGATGTTTTAGATAATCTATTAGATGTTTTAATAATAAAAGATTCTGATCTAGCAGAACTAGCTAATATATTTTTCAATGTACTTAGAGGTGAGCATATAAATCACCCGAACGTTGTTTATTTTAAGACGGCTCGTATAGAAATAGAATCAGAAGAAAGTTTACCTATCGATGTGGATGGGGAGTATGGAGGGAAACTTCCAGCAGTATTTGAAGTAGTGCCTAGCGGCATGAAAATGTTTGTAAGATAATTGGAGGTGATAATATGCCAGCAACGATAAAAGATGTAGCTAAAAAAGCAGGAGTATCAATATCAACTGTATCTAGAGTTATAAACGATTCTAAACCAGTTAGTCCTGAATCTAGAAGGAAAGTGTTAGATGCAATAAAAAAATTAAATTACCAACCTAACGAAGTCGCTAGAAGTTTAGTTACAAAAAAATCAAAGTTAATTGGTGTAATTGTGGATGATATAGGTAGTCATTATGTGGCTCAAATAGTAAGAGGTATAGAAGAAATAGGACGAATGTATGATTATGACATTTTGTTGAGTAGTAGTTATGGTAATCCTGAAACGGAAAGTAGATTCGTAAAACTACTTATGACAAAACAAGTTGAAGGTATTATATTAGTATCAGAAATATTAAATACTAAATTATTAGACTATATGGAAGATATGAATATGAAATTTATATATTGGAATAAATACTACAATATAGAAAGTTTAGATACTATTGTACTTGATCACAAAAAAGCTATGACTGATATAATGGAATATTTGATAGAAAATAATCATAAAAATATTATGTATGTATCTCAAGAATTAGAGGGAGTAGATAATATAGAAGTAGAAAAAATAGAAGCTTACGAAGATTGTTTAAAATCAATAGGTAGTAAGTCAAATGTATATACTCTAGAAGGAAGGGCAACATATCAAGCGTATAATGCAGGAGAGGATATACTTGATATAATAAGAAAAGAAAATATAACAGCCGTTGTTTGTTGTCATGATAATATTGCTATAGGTCTTAATAACTATTTTTATGATAACGACATTGAAGTAGGAAAGGACATTTCTTTAGTAGGATATGGGGATATAAAGAGTGCATCAATATGTAGACCTTCACTTACAACTATTAGAGAACCATACTATGACATTGGAGCGGTAGCAGTTAGAAGAATATTAAAATCTATTGAAAATAGTAAAATAGATTCTCGCGATGACAGTGAAATAGTTTTACCTATGAGACTTATAGAAAGAAAGAGTACTAATAAAGCTAAATAAAGATAGGAGATAATAATGTTACAGGAGTTATTTAGAGCATTTAGTTTGGTTTTTATAGCAGAAATGGGTGATAAAACTCAAATTATTGCTATGACATTCGCTACTCAATATAAAGTAACACAAGTCCTACTAGGAGTCTTGTTAGGAGTAGTATTAAATCATGGAATAGCAATATTATTAGGAAGTGCACTTACTAACATTATACCTATGAATACTATTCAAGTTTTAGCTGGTGTTTTATTTTTGATATTTGGTTTTATATCACTATCTATAAAAGAAGATGACAATGAAGAAGGAAATAGTAATAGAAGTCTAGGGCCAGTAGCAACTGTTGCTCTAGCCTTTTTTATTGGAGAGTTAGGAGATAAAACACAATTAACAGCATTGGCTTTATCAACAGATAGTTTATATCCTTGGGTAACACTTATAGGGACAACATTAGCTATGCTTGCTACAAGTAGCTTGGGTATTTATGTAGGTAGTAAAATAGGAGATAAAATTCCAGAAACAACTATTAATATTACTTCATCAATTGTGTTTGTATTCTTTGGATTTATAAAATTATATACTAGTTTTTTAAAGCAGCATAATTTAATCTATACATTAATATTATTAATATCTGTTGTATTAATAGAAATAGTATTAATTAAAAGGTATAAGACTCATACAGATTTATTAGGAGATCTAACTCCATATAAAATTGCTGCAGCAAAATTAAAGGAGCAAACTGAGAAGATTAATAATGCACTTGATAGTATATGTATAGGTCCAGAGATTTGTGGAAATTGTTTAGGAAAAGAATGTTTATTAGGTTTTATAAGAAGTATATTAAAAGAAGCTAGAGAAGATGAAGATTTTTATAAACAATACGAAGTAAATTTAGACCAACTAGTAAGAAAAGATTACTCTATAGAAGATACAAAAAAAGCTTTAAAGCTTATAATT
>CAYPYI010000007.1:0-43968 GCA_964415085.1 uncultured Tissierellaceae bacterium | reverse complement strand
CAACTTATGAAAAATATTGATAAAAGCATGTGGACAAAAGGGCACCATTTATTAATATTTCATGGCAGAAGAGTTTGTAAAGCTAGAAATCCTTTATGTGAAGAATGTAAAGTGAGTCCTTACTGCTTATATTACAAAGGGAAGTGATTTATGTGAAAAAAAGGGCATTATATATAATTATACTTTTACTAGTTTTAGTATTAGGAGGTGCAGGTGTATTTGCACTAAATGTATGGAAAAATGACATTGATTTAGATCAAATATACGAAGGAATATCTATTGAGAATATAGATGTTTCTAATATGACAAAAGATGAAGCATTATCTAAATTAGAAGAAAGTTTTAATGAAGATCTAAAAAGGCCAGTTAAACTTTATACATCTGATAACTCATATACTTTTATCTATGACGACATTGGATATAGATATAACTATGAAGATGCTATTAGTAAGGCTTATGATATTGGAAAAGATGGGAATATTATTAATAGATATATTGAAATTAAAAATTTAAAGAATGAAAATATAAATATCAAATTAGAATATGAATATAGCAAAGAAATGATTCAAGATGTGGCTAACGAGGTTAGTAAGAATTTAAATAAAGAAAGTAAAGATGCGGTATTTAATTTTAATGGTGGAAATTTTTTAATTACCGAAGAAGAAGATGGATACCAGGTAGATACAGAAGCTTTAGCTAATTTAATAGAAGAGAATATAAATGAAAAATTTGAATTAGAAATTCCTCTAAATGTATTAAAACCTAAATTTACTAAAGCGGATTATAAAAGGATAAATGGTGTTATAGGACAATATACAACTAAATTTGAAAATAGTTCAATTGGAAGAAAGAAAAATATACAAATTTCAGGTAACTCATTAAATGGAATTGTAGTTAACCCAGGAGAGACTTTATCTTATAATATGGTAACAGGACCAAGACAAAGAAAATATGGTTACGAAGAAGCACCAGTTATATTAAATGGGAAATATATCCCAGGTGTTGGAGGAGGAGTATGTCAAACGTCAACTACTCTTTATAACGCAATACTTTTAGCAGATTTAACAGTAACACAAAGACAACATCACTCAATACCGCCACCATATGTATCAAAGGGTACAGATGCTGTAGTAACTGATGGACCATTGGATTTAGTTTTTAGAAATGATTTTGATTTCCCAATATATATATCCACATATGTTACGGATAAAAGTATTACTATTTCTATTTATGGGGATAGAAATACTAAAGATTACACAGTTAGTATAAAACCAGAGATAGTAGAAACAATACCATATGAAACTAAGGAAATATTAGATTCTAATTTAGAAAAAGGGAAAATAGAAGTTGAAAGTCAAGGTAGAAATGGTTACAAGGTAAAAACATACAAGTCAAAAATAAAAAATGGAAAAGTAATAGAAAGTACACTTATTTCTCAAGATTTTTATAAACCTAGCAATTATGTTTATAGAAAAGGTACAAAAGAAGTAGATGGAAATAAAAAAACAGTTGAAGATATTAAAGAGGGTGAATAATGAAAATATATAAATATATTATACAGAGTGAAATAATAGTAATAGATGTTTATTTTGATGAGGAATATATTTATTATATAAGTTTGCCTAATGTTGATAAAAATATAAAAGACAAATATTTTAAAGATAATTTTAAAAATTTCAAAATAATAGAAATTTTTAATTTGGATGATGTTAAAAATAAAGATATTTATAAATTAATTAACTATTTGGATTATGGTGAAAATTCTTTAGATGATATTAGTATTAAAGTCTTTGGAACGGACTTTCAAAAGGATGTATTAAATGCCTGTAGACAAATAAAGTTTGGAAAGACTAATTCTTATAAATATATTGCAGAGGCAATAGGAAGAAATAAAGCTTACCAGGCAGTAGGAGGCGCACTTAATAAAAATCCAATTCCAATAATAATACCATGTCATAGAATAATTGGTGAAAAAGGTCAATTAACAGGATATGCTGGAGGGCTAGATATTAAAATCAAGTTATTAAATCTTGAACAATAGCATATTCTTTGATATGATTTGAATGTATATTGTTTCAAAAAAAGGGGGATTATAGTGAGTAGCAATTTTAAAAAATTATCAGTGTTATTTTTAGTATTAGTACTAACATTGAGTTTAGTATCATGTGGAAACAAAGAAAATCCACAAGAAGATGTGGAAACTCCAGTTGAGGAAGTAGGAGAAAAAGAAACTGGAAGTATAAAAGTAGAAGACGAATATGGAAGAGTTTTTGAAAGTGAAGAACCTGCAAAAACAGTAGTATCACTTGCGCCAAGCAATACAGAAATATTATTTGCGCTAGGACTAGATGATGAAATAATTGGTGTTACAAGTTTTTGTAATTATCCAGAAAAAGCATTAGAAAAAGAACAAATTGGTGGATTTAGCGAAATAAACTTAGAAAAAATAATTGAGTTAAATCCAGATTTGGTAATAGCTAGTGGTGAGGGAGATCCTGATGTAATAAATAGATTGTTAGAGGCAGAGATACAAGTATTAGGATACGATCCAAATGATATAGATTCAATAGTAGAATCTATTAAGTCAATTGGTTTAGCTACTGGTAAAAATGATGAAGCTGAAGTACTATCTAAAGAAATTTTAGATGGGAAAGATGAGATAGTTAAAAAAGTAGAAGGTTTAGAACCTGTAAGAGCTATTTATGAAATATGGCATGATCCAATTACAGCAGCAGGAAAAGGATCATTTATAGATAGTTTAATTACACTAGCAAATGGAGAAAATATAGCTCAAAAAGCAGATGGAGAATATCCAATTTTTGATGTAGAAACATTAATAGAAGAAGATCCAGAAGTATACTTCTTATCATCAGATGCTTCAGAAGAAGTTGTAAATGAGATAGCTAATAGACCTGGATTTTCAGATGTAACAGCAGTAAAAGAAGGACAGATATTTGTTCTAGATGCAGATACAACATTAAGACCTGGACCTAGAATTATTGAAGCTCTTACTTTAATAGCAGAATCATTACATCCAGAAATAAAATAATAGTAAAGTTGGGATTTATTAATGAAAGATAACTTAAGGAAAGATTATATAAAAAAATTATTAATATTATTTTTAATACTTTTAATGTCTATCGCTGTATTTACAACAATAGGTACAGCAAATGTAAGTATATTAGATACAATAAAAATAATTTTTCATAGGTTTCCGCTTATAGGACACAAAATAGATATATCAAATATATCTAAATCCTATGATAATATAATATGGAGTATAAGATTTCCAAGGGTTATCTTAGGTGTATTAGTTGGCTCTAGTTTATCAATAGCTGGAGCCACTTTTCAGGGAATGTTTAAAAATCCAATGGCAGATCCATTTGTTATAGGCATTTCATCAGGTGCAGCGCTTGGAGCATCAATAGCTATTATATTAAAAGCAAATCTTTCGTTTATGAATTTTGGGCTTTCTATAATAACTTTATTTGCGTTTTTAGGAGCATTACTATCTGTTGGGATAGTTTATAATATTGCTAGAGTAAATGGTAAAGTTCCAATAACAACTTTACTTCTATCAGGAGTAGCAGTAGGGCAGTTTTTCACAGCAATAATGTCATTTTTAATGGTTATTTTTGACAATGACATGAAGAAGATTATTTATTGGACCATGGGTTCTTTTTCAGGAAAAGGGTGGGAACCAGTTATAAAACTTTCATTACCTTTAATACTAGCAAGTGTTGGAATTATTTTCTTTGCAGAGGATTTAAATATTATGCTTATGGGAGAGAGTGCAGCTCATAGTACAGGAATAGATGTAGAGAAAACAAAAAGATATTTAATCGTATTAAGTAGTTTTATAACAGCACTAGTAGTATCAGTAAGTGGAATTATAGGATTTGTGGGACTTATTATACCACATGTGGTTAGGATGATGTTTGGACCTGATCATAAGTTTTTAATACCAGCTTCAGGTATAATTGGAGCGATTTTTATGATTTTTTCAGATACTATTGCAAGAACGATAATTTCTCCAACAGAAGTACCAGTAGGTATAATTACAGCTTTATTTGGCGGTCCATTTTTTATTTACATTTTGAAAACTAGAAAAAAAGAAATATAGAGGTAGTTAATATGAATATTTTAGAAGTTGAAAATTTAAATTATAGCTATGGACCAAAATTGGTTTTAAAAGATATATCATTTTCGATAGCTAGGGGTAGCTTTATAAGTATTATAGGTCCAAATGGTTCAGGTAAGTCAACATTACTAAAAACTATTAATAATACTTATAAAAGATCGAGTGGAAATATTTTTTTAAATGAAAAACCAATAGAAGAATACAAAGTCAAAGATTTGGCTAAAGAAATAGCTATGGTACCTCAGTATACCAATATAGATTATGACTTTGACGTAATAGATATTGTACTTATGGGGAGATATCCTCATAAGGATAGATTTTCAAAATATAATGATATAGATTATAAAAATGTAAAAAAAGCTATGGAAATAACTAATACTTATAAATTTAAAGATAGGAAAATAACACAACTATCAGGTGGAGAAATACAAAGAGTAATTATTGCAAAAGCAATAGCACAAGATTCTAATATATTATTATTGGATGAACCTACATCTAATCTTGATATAAATCATCAAATTGAAATTATGGAGTTTTTAAAAAAATTAAATGAAGAGGGTAAAACTATTGTTATGGTATTGCATGATATAAACTTAGCGGCAAGATATACTAAAGAAATTATACTTATTAATGAAGGTGAGGTTTTAGATAGAGGAAAACCAGAAAAAGTAATAAGTAAAAAAAATTTAGAACAAGCCTATAGTTTAGTGTCAGAAGTAGACTTAAATAGATATAC
Source organism: uncultured Tissierellaceae bacterium (assembly GCA_964415085.1). Lineage (GTDB taxonomy): Bacteria > Bacillota > Clostridia > Tissierellales > Tissierellaceae > CAYPYI01. Next base: position 39,091 of record CAYPYI010000007.1, on the reverse strand, counting down.
TAATACAATAGATATAACACCTATAAGCGTATTGGATACTAGTTATTAAATGGAGGTAAAATATGAGTTATAAATTAATTGCAATAGACATGGACGGTACACTTTTGAATGATGATAATTTAATAGGTGAAAATACAAAAAATGCTTTGCAAAAAGCTACACTTGATGGTAAATATACTGTATTTGCAACAGGTAGAATGATGAAATCAGCAATGAATTATGCAAATCGATTAAATCTTAATAAACCTATTATATCTTGTAATGGTGCAATAATAACAAATAAAGATAAAGAAATTATCTTTGGAGGTAATATTGACCATGATGTGGTACGTCAGGTAGATAAAATTGCAAGAAAATATAACACATACTATCACTTTTATAGTGAAGATAAGCTGTATACATCAAATTACTTTGAGAAAATAAATGAATTTTATAATAAAGATTCCAAAGGTGATGAGATTATTGAAATTATTGAGTTTAAGGATGTAGAGGAAATATTATCTGAAAACATAAATATATATAAATTTTTATTTATTGAGTATGACAATCAAAAATTACAAGAAATAAGGAAAGAACTTCAAGATTTAAATGAATTAAATATATCTAGTTCCTGGATAAATAATTTAGAAGTTACTAGAAATGATGTTTCAAAAGGAAATAGTTTAATTTACCTTACTAGACATTTAGATATTGATTTAAGCAGTACTATAGCTATGGGTGATAATAATAATGATATAAGTATGATAACAAAAGCAGGTTTAGGAGTAGCTATGAAAAATGGTACACAAGAAGTTAAAGAAAAAGCAGATATAATTACTGAATTTAGTAACAATGAGGATGCAGTAGCAGAAATAATAGAAAAATATTTATTAGATAATTAGGAGATGAATTAAATGGCTTTAAATATTGTATTATTCGAACCAGAAATACCACACAATACAGGTAATATAGCAAGAACTTGTGCTTTAACAGGTACAAGATTGCACTTAATAAGACCGTTAGGTTTTTCAACAGATGATAAGCATCTAAAAAGAGCAGGACTTGATTATTGGAATTTAGTTGAAATATATTACTATGATAGTATTGAGGAGTTTTTTGAAAAATGGAAAGATAGTAACTATTATTTTGCAACGACACATGCATCTAAATATTATACGGATTTTGAATATAAAGATAATGACTTTTTTATATTTGGAAAGGAAACAAAAGGGCTTCCAAGTGAGATAGTAGAAAACAATTTAGAGACATGTATAAAAATTCCAATGAGAGAAGACTTAAAAAGATCTTTAAATTTAGCGAACTCTGCAAATATTATATTATTTGAAGCGTTAAGACAATTGGACTTTTCCGTAATATAAAAAACCTTAAGGAGGCATTTTATGGATGTTGTTTTACCCGTAATTGGAGGATTGGGGTTATTCCTATATGGTATGACCATAATGGGTACAGGATTAGAAAAAACAGCAGGGAATAAGTTAAGCAGATTAATTGAAGTATTAACTAGTAATAGATTAATGGCGGTATTAGTTGGGGTATTAGTTACAATGGCAGTTCAAAGTAGTAGTGCTACAACTGTAATGGTTATAGGGTTTGTAAATGCTAATTTAATGACCCTATCTCAAGCTGTAGGGGTAATTATGGGTGCAAATATAGGAACGACTGTAACTGCACAAATAATAGCTCTTAATTTGACAGATTATGCTCCAATAGCTGTAGCTATTGGTGTTGTAATGTTAATGGCAGGAAAGAAAAAAAGAACTAAAAGTTTAGGAGAAGTTTTTGTTGGGTTTGGTATTTTATTTATAGGTATGGATATGATGGGAAAAGGATTAGAACCATTATCATCAAACCCTATATTTGCAAATATAATTTTGAAATTAGAAAATCCTATATTGGGAGCATTAACGGGTATGCTTTTAACAACTGTTCTTCAGAGTTCATCAGCATCAATAGGATTGTTACAAGCCTTAGCATCACAAGGATTAATAGGACTTAATATAGCATTTCCAATACTATTTGGTGAGAATATAGGTACAACAACTACGGCTTTAATATCAAGTATTGGTGCAGGTGTAGCAGCTAAAAGAGCGGCAGTTATTCACTTTTTATTCAATTTAATAGGAACTATAATATTTATGACTGTACTTAGGACACCAGTTGAGTGGTTGGTTTTAAAAATATCACCAACTAACACCCAAGCACAAATAGCTAATGCTCATACATTATTTAATATATTAAATGTTGTTATACAGTTTCCATTTATGAATTTTTTAGTAAGGGCAGCAGAGTTTTTAGTTCCAGATAAAGAAGAAGGGGAATTAGAAGTTTCTATATATTTAGATAACAGAATATTAGAAACACCATCAATAGCATTAGGGCAAGCAATAAAAGAAACAGAAAGAATGAGTAATTTAGTTCTTGAGAATTTAAGACTTGCAAAGAATACACTTATTAATGAAGACTATGATGCAATAGAAGAGGGTTTTGAACGAGAGGAATTAATAAATACAATAGAAAAAGAAATCACTCAGTATCTTGTACTTCTATCAAGAGGCCCATTATCTGATGAGCAACATATAAGTGTTAATAATTTACTATATGCAATAAATGATATTGAAAGAATAGGAGATCATGTGGAAAACATATTAGAGTTATCTGAGACTGGACAAAAGGGAAATCTTAAATTCAGTGATGATGCTTCTAAATCATTAGAAGAGATGTTTGAAATGTGTGAATTAGCACTATCTAAAAGTATGGAAGCCTTTGTAGGAGACGATAAAGAATTAGCACAACTAGTATTAGAAATAGAAGAGACTGTAGATGATATGGAAGAAGCAGGAAGAAAAGATCATATAGAAAGATTAAATAAAAGATTATGTTTAACAGAGCCAGGATTATTATTTTTAGATACTATAAGTAATCTAGAACGTGTATCTGATCATGCTTCAAATATTGCTAGATATGTTTTAGATGAGGAAGAATAAAAAAAGTATTTGAAAAAAACTCTTTTGGGTATATACTCTATATGGGTATATAAAATAAGGATATTACTAAAGGAGGACGTATAAATGAAATATGATGTAATAATAATAGGTGGTGGACCAGCAGGTTTATCAGCAGGCTTATATGCAGGAAGAGCTAAGCTAAAAACACTTATAATAGAAAAAGCTGCAGTAGGAGGACAAATATTTACAACAAATGATATAGAAAACTACCCAGGTGCAGTTGATGGAGATACAGGTCCATCATTAGTTGATAGAATGAGAAAACAGGCTGAAAAATTTGATGTAGAGTTTGCTACTGATGAAATAGTTAATTTGGATTTAACAAAAGAAATAAAAATATTAGAAGGAAAATCTAATAATTATGAGGCTAAATCTGTTATTATTGCAACAGGAGCTGTTCCAAAACTATTAAACGTACCAGGGGAGAAAGAACTAGCTGGAAGAGGAGTATCATACTGTGCAACATGTGATGGACCTTTCTACCAAGGTTTAGATATATATGTAATAGGTGGAGGAGACACAGCAGTTGAAGAAGCTATTCAACTTACGAACTTTGCAAACAAAGTATATATAGTCCATAGAAGAGATGAGTTAAGGGCTACAAAAGTTATACAGGAAAGAGCTTTTAAAAATGATAAAATTGATTTTATATGGAATAGTGAAGTAGTTGAGATTAAAGGTGAGAAAATGTTAGAATCATTTGTTATAAAAAATAATAAAACAGGTGATATAACAGAAATTACACCAAATGAAGATCATGGTGCTTTCGGACTATTTGTTTTAGTAGGATTCAACCCAGCTACAAAATTATTTGAAGGTCAAATAGATATGCAAAATGGATATATTATAACAGATGAAGATATGAGAACCAATTTAGAAGGTGTATATGCTGCAGGTGACAATAGGATTAAGAGTTTAAGACAAGTTGTAACAGCTACAGCAGATGGAGCTATAGCAGCTGTTAATGCAGAGAAATATATAAGAACTAAATTTGAATAATAAACTTAAGCGATTAAATAGTAATACTATATAATCGCTTTTTTTTAGTTACTTACTACTAAATTATTTAAATAATTATAGCTATAAAAAGGATTGTTTGTTAATTGTAATTATTTTGGTACAATATTATTGGGGGTAAGTATTATGTTTTTAAGGCAAACGGTTGAATTAAAACAAAAACAAGAACTAGTTATGACTCAGCAGTTGAGACAATCTATTGAACTACTTCAATATAATACATTAGAACTTAAAGAATATATATCAAAAGAGATTATGGAAAACCCAATTTTAGAATTAAAAGAAGATAAAGATAATACAAAAGAAATAGATTGGGAAAATTATGCAAAGAAGACTACTCCTTCCAATAAAGAAACAACATATAATAAGGATCAGGAGTATAATTTAGAAAGTTTTGTAGAATATGAAGAAAATCTTTATGAATATCTTTTAAATCAATTAGTTTTAACAAAAACAAGTAAATTAGAGTTTTTAGTTTGTGATTATTTAATAAGCAATATTAATCCCAAAGGATATTTAGATATTGATTTACAAGAGGTTGAAGATAAATTCAAATTAGACAAAGACTTTATTTTAAGTTGTTTAAAAATAGTTCAAACTTTTGAGCCCATAGGGGTAGGCGCAAAAGATTTAAAAGAATGTCTTAATATCCAATTGGATTATTTAGAGATTTATGAAGAGAACACAAGGATAATAGTTAATGAATATTTAGAAGAAGTAGGAAAAAACAACTTAAAAAAAATAAGTAGAGATTTAAATATAGATATAAATGAAGTTAAACAATCAATTGATATAATCGGTAAATTAGTACCTAATCCAGGGAATATGTTTAGTAAATCAAATAGTGAAACCAAATATATTACTCCGGATGCTTATGTATTAGAAGTAGATGGAAAGTTAGAAGTTATAGTAGAGGATTATTTAACTAATAGATTAAATATTAGTAATTACTATAAGAATATACTTATTAATAGTAATGATGATAAAACAAAAGAATATTTAGAAGAGAGACTAAATAGAGCTTTATGGGTTATTAAAAGTATAGAACAAAGAAGACAGACAATAATAAAAGTAATTAACTCTATTATAAAACACCAAAAAGAATTTTTTTATACTGGTGATAACAAAATAAATCCTTTAACATTAAAGCAAATAGCAGAAGATATTGATATGCATGAATCCACTGTATCTAGAGTTACTAGTAATAAATATGTGGAAACAAGTAAAGGATTATTTGAATTAAAGTATTTCTTTAATTCCAAAATAGGTGGAATCGAGGATTTATCAAGTTTGGACATTAAAAATACAATACTGGAAATAATTAATAATGAAAACAAGAAAAAACCATATAGTGATCAAGCTATTACAGATATGTTAAAAAATAGGGGAGTAAAGATATCTAGAAGAACCATAGCTAAATATAGAGATGAACTAGAAATACCATCTTCAACTATGAGGAAAAAGTATTAATTATACTTGCAAAATATAAGCTTATACCCTATAATAAATATTAGGTGGGGCGATAACAGACGTTACAGGGCTGAAATTGTCCAGCGAATGTAGAGGTGTTAATATGAATTCGTTGAATTTGTTTAAAGTACTGACCCCTGAAATAGTAGATATAATAGAATTAAGATATAGCTTACTAAAAGCTATACATTATTGTGAACCAATTGGAAGAAGGGCCTTATCAGAGAAGCTAGATATACAAGAGAGAACTATAAGAAATGAGGCTAATATTTTAAAAGAACAAGGACTTATAAAAATTGAATCAACAGGAATGAGTATTACCGATTCAGGTCTTGAAATATTAAATGAACTTGGAGAAGTTTATTCAGAATTAAAAGGAATTATAGGACTAGAAGATCTTTTAAAACTAAGATTAGGAATTAAAAATGTAAAAATAGTGCCTGGAAATGCTGATAACAGCGATATTTGTTTAACAGAGTTAAGTAAAGCTGCATCAAAACTCATAAAAAGTGCACTTAAAGATGATGATATATTAGGTATTACAGGAGGAACAACAATGGCATCAGTAGCCAAAGAATGTATACCTGATAATAAGTTAAGAAATATAACTATAGTCCCAGCAAGAGGTGGGCTTGGAAAAAATATATATACGCAATCAAATTCAATAGCAGTAAATCTTGCAGAGAAACTTGGAGGAAATTATAGACTTTTATATGTACCTGATGGACTTTCAGAAGAAGCATTAATACACATGATAGAAAATGGGGAAATAAAAGAGACTCTAAGTTTAATTGAAAAAATGAATATACTAGTTTTCGGAATAGGTAGAGCAGATACTATGGCCAGAAGAAGGAATTTATCCGAAGAAAGAATAGACTTATTAGAATCTAAAGGTGCAGTAGCAGAAGCATTTGGACATTACTTTGATATTGAAGGAAATGAAATCTGGGAATACAGAACCATTGGCTTATCTTTAGAAAAGTTTAGGAATATAGATACAGCAATAGCAGTTGCTGGGGGAGAAGAAAAAGCAGAAGCTATTATTGCAGTATCTAGTTTAAATAAAAATATTGAGTTAGTTACAGATGAACTAGCAGCTAAGAAGATATTGGAAATATTAGATAATATATCTAATAATAAAACTAAGGAGGAATAGTAAATGAGTATGAAAGTTGGATTAAATGGATTTGGTAGAATAGGTAGAGACTTTGTAAGAATTTATTTTGAAAATGATGTTAAAGAATTTGACCTTGTAGCAATAAACGCTTCAGGTGGAGTTGAAACATTAGCTCATATGTTTAAATATGACACAATGTATGGAAGATTTAATGGTACAGTAGAAACTGAAGAAAATGCATTAATAATTAATGGAAAAAAAGTTATAGTAACTGACCATAGAAATCCGGAAGAAATTCCATGGAAAGAATTAGAAGTTGAAACTGTAGTAGATTCAACAGGTGCATTTAGAGATAGAGAGGGATTATCAAAACATATAACAGCAGGTGCTAAAAAAGTTGTATTAACAGCTCCAGGAAAAGGAGAAGACTTAACAGTAGTATTAGGTGTTAATGATGATTTATATAACAAAGATGAACACCATATAATCTCAAATGCATCATGTACAACAAACTGTCTAGCTCCAGTAGCAAAAGTATTATCAGACAAATTAGGAATTAAAAAAGGATTAATGACAACTATACATGCTTATACAGGAGACCAAAGATTAGTTGATAATAGACACAGTGATTTAAGACGTGCTCGTGCAGCAGCTCAAAATATAGTTCCAACAACAACAGGAGCAGCTAAAGCAGTAGCATTAGTATTACCAGAATTAAAAGGAAAATTAAATGGATTCTCAGTAAGAGTTCCAGTAGCAACAGTATCACTTGTAGACTTAGTTGTAGAAGTAGAAAAAGATACAACTGTAGAAGAAGTTAATCAAATATTAAAAGAAGCAAGTGAAAATGAACTAAAAGGAATATTAGGTTACTCAGAAGAACCACTAGTATCATCAGACTTTATTGGAGATGAAAGATCATCAATTGTAGATGCTCAATCAACAATGGTAATTGACAATATGGTTAAAGTAGTATCATGGTATGATAACGAATGGGGATATTCAACAAGAGTTGTGGACCTAGTGAAATTAGTAGCTACTAAATAATAAAAAAGAATAGTCGGGTCTAAAGGCCCGACTATATTAATATAAGTGAGGCTGATAATAATGGAAAAAAAATGTGTAAACGATATTAACGTAAAGGGTAAAAAAGTTTTAGTTAGATGTGACTTTAATGTTCCTATGGATGAAAATCAAAACATCACAGATGATAATAGAATTGTAGGATCTTTACCTACAATAGAATATTTAATAGAAAATGGTGCTAAAGTAATATTAATGTCTCATTTAGGTAGACCTAAAGGAGAAGCTAAGAAAGAATATAGTCTAGCACCTGTAGCAAAAAAATTATCTGAACTTCTTGGAAAAGAAGTAATTTTTGCACAAGATGATAATGTTGTTTCAGATAATGTTAGAAAAATTGTAAATAACATGGAAGATTCAGAAGTAGTACTACTTGAAAATACGAGATTTAGAAAAGAAGAAACCAAAAATGGAGAAAACTTCTCAAAAGAACTTGCTTCATTAGCAGATCTTTTTGTAAATGATGCCTTTGGTACAAGTCATAGAGCTCACTCATCAAATGTTGGTGTTTCATCATTAATACCATCAAGTGTAGGATTTCTAGTTGAGAAAGAAATAAATATTATGGGAAAAGCTTTGGAGAATCCACAAAGGCCTTTTGTTGCTATTCTAGGTGGTGCTAAAGTTTCAGATAAAATAGGTGTTATTGAAAATTTATTAGATAAAGTTGATTCAATATTAATAGGTGGTGGAATGGCTTATACATTCTTAAAGGCACAAGGTTATGAAATAGGAACTTCACTACTTGAAGAAGATAAAATAGATTTAGCAAAAGAATTATTAGAAAAAGCTAAAGAAAAAAATGTAGAAATAGTTTTACCAGTAGATACTGTAGTAGCAAAAGAATTTAAAAATGATACAGAATTTAAAGAAGTGGGTATAGATAGTATACCATCTGATATGATGGGACTAGATATAGGAGAAAAGACAATAAAATTATTTGAAGATAAAATAAAAAATGCAAAAACTGTTATTTGGAATGGTCCAAGTGGAGTTTTTGAGATGGAAAACTTTAGTAAAGGAACTTATGCTATAGCTAAGGCACTATCAGAGTCTGATGCAATTACAATAGTAGGTGGAGGAGACTCAGCTTCAGCAGTAGAAAAAGCAGGATATAAAGATAAAATAACTCACGTTTCAACAGGTGGAGGAGCATCACTTGAATTACTTGAGGGGAAAGTATTACCAGGTATAGATATAATTGCAAATAAATAGGAGGTTTGGAATGAGAAAACCAATAATTGCAGGAAATTGGAAAATGAATAAAACTATAAAAGAATCATTAGAAATGATTGAAGAATTAAAATCTTTTGATTTAGATAAAAACGTTGAAAAAGTATTATGTGTTCCATTTTTATCACTTAAAGATATGAAAAAGGCATGTGAAGGAACAGATGTTAAGATAGGTGCACAAAATATGCACTGGGAGGAATCAGGTGCCTTTACAGGTGAAGTATCACCTATTATGTTAAAAGAGTTGGATATAGATTATGTAATTATAGGTCATTCAGAACGTAGATTGTACTTTAATGAGACAGATGAAACTGTTAATAAAAAAGTATTAAAAGCTTTAGAATATAATATTGATCCTATAATGTGTGTAGGTGAAACATTAGAGGAAAAAGAAGCGGGAAATGAAAAAGAAGTTGTGAAAAATCAAATAGTTAAAGGTTTAAAGGATGTACCTTCTGAAGATATGGAAAAAATAGTAGTAGCATATGAGCCTATTTGGGCAATTGGAACAGGAAAAACAGCTTCATCAGACGATGCAAACGAAATGATTGGATATATTAGACAAATTATAGAAGAAATTTATAATAATGATGTTAAAGAGAAGGTAAGAATTCAGTATGGAGGAAGTGTAAAACCAAGTAATGTATCAGAACTTATGGAAAAAGAAGAGATAGATGGTGCATTAGTAGGTGGTGCAAGTTTAAATGCACAGGACTTCAAAGACTTAGTAAACTACTAATGGGGGAAAAGTTATGATAAATAAAGAACCAGTAATGTTAGTTATATTAGATGGTTGGGGTCTAGGAGAAGAGTATCCAGGAAATGCGATTTATTTAGGAAATACTCCTAACTTTGATAATTTAATGAAAAACTATCCGAATAGTAAATTAGATGCAAGTGGATTAGAAGTAGGACTTCCACAAGGGCAAATGGGAAATTCAGAGGTAGGACATTTAAATATAGGATCTGGTAGAGTAATATATCAAGATCTTCCAAGAATAACAAAAGAAATTGAAGAAGGAAACTTTTTTAATAAAGAAGAGTTTTTAGGAGCAATTGAAAATGCTAAAAAGAATAATAGTAAAATTCATTTAATGGGACTTGTTTCAGATGGTGGAGTTCATAGTCATATGAAACATTTATTTGCTCTTTTAGAACTTATGAAAAGGGAAAATTTTAAAGATGTATATGTTCATGCCATATTAGATGGTAGAGATGTTCCACCTAATGTAGGAAAAGAACAGCTTAAGATGCTTCAAGACAAAATGGATGAATTAGGTGTAGGAAAGATTGCTACAGTTTCAGGTAGATACTATACAATGGATAGAGATAAAAGATGGGAAAGAACTGAACTAGCTTATAATGCTATAGTTAAAGGGATAGGTTCAGATGATGTAGACCCAATAGAAGTTGTAGAAAAGTCCTATAATGGAGAAATTTTCGATGAGTTTATAATGCCAACAGTAATAAAAGAAAATGATAAACCAATTGCTACAATAGATAATAATGATTCAATAATATTTTTTAACTTTAGACCAGATAGAGCAAGACAACTAACAAGAGCAATTGTAGATGAAAATTTTGATAGCTTTGACAGAGGAGAAAAGGTAGACACTTATTATGTTACTATGACACAATATGATAAAACTATTGAAAATGTAATAGTTGCATATAAAAGCACGCCACCTGAAAGAACTCTTTCAGAATATATAGATTCACTTGGGTATTCTCAAGTAAAAATAGCAGAAACTGAAAAATATGCTCACGTGACATTCTTTTTTAATGGAGGAATAGAAGAACCTTATTCAAAAGAGGATCGAATTTTAGTTCCTTCACCAAAAGTAGCAACTTATGATTTAGAACCTAAAATGAGTGCTGATGGTGTTAAAGAAAATGTTATAAACAGTCTGGATATAGATAGATATGACTTAATAGTTGTTAACTTTGCTAATCCAGATATGGTTGGTCATACAGGTAAAATACCTAAAGTAGTTGAGGCTATTGAGAAAGTAGATAAGTGCTTGGGTGAAGTTTTAGAAAAAGCAAAAGAAAAAAATGCTAAGGTTCTAATTACAGCTGATCATGGTAATGCTGAAAAGTTACTAGATGAAAATAATAATCCAGTAACAGCTCATACAACAAATAAAGTGCCTTTAATTTTATTTGGATCAGACAGAATGCTAGAAGATGGAAAATTAGCAGATATAGCACCAACATTATTAGAATTAATGAATATTGAAAAGCCTGAAGAAATGACAGGTAATTCTTTATTAAAATAAGGAGGAAGAAAATGAGTATAATAGTAGACGTATATGGTAGAGAAGTACTAGATTCAAGAGGAAATCCAACTGTAGAAGTAGAAGTAATAACTGAAAATGGTATTATGGGTAGAGCTTTAGTTCCGTCAGGAGCTTCAACAGGAGCCTTTGAAGCTGTTGAATTAAGAGATGGAGATAAAAATAGATATGTTGGTAAAGGTGTTGAAACAGCTGTATCTAATGTAAATGATATAATTGCTGAAGAAATATTAGGAATGAGCGTATTCCAACAAAGAGATATTGATAATTTATTAATAGAACTTGATGGAACACACAACAAAGGAAAATTAGGAGCTAATGCTATATTAGGAGTTTCAATAGCTATAGCACATGCAGCAGCACAAGAATTAGGATTAAGTTTATACGAATATATAGGTGGAATAAATGCAAACACATTACCAGTACCAATGATGAATATACTAAATGGTGGAGAACATGCAGATAACAACGTAGATATTCAAGAGTTTATGGTAATGCCTGTAGGAGCTAAAAGTTTTAAAGAAGCATTAAGAATGGGAGCAGAAATATTCCATAGCTTAAAAGCTGAGTTAAAATCACAAGGATTAAACACTGCTGTAGGAGATGAGGGTGGATTTGCTCCAAACTTAAAATCTAATGCAGAAGCTTTAGAAATTATAGTTTCAGCTATTGAAAAAGCAGGATATAAACCAGGTGAAGAAGTAGTTTTAGCTCTAGACGTTGCAGCTACTGAAATGTATAACAAAGAAACAAAAGTATACACATTAGCTGGAGAAGGAAAAGAATTAACTGTAGATGAAATGATAGATTTCTATGCTGATTTAGTAGATAGATTCCCAATAATTTCAATTGAAGATGGTTTAGATGAAGAAGATTGGGATGGCTGGAAAAAATTAACAGATAGATTAGGAAGTAAAATCCAATTAGTTGGAGATGATTTATTTGTTACTAACACTGAAAGATTAATAAAAGGTATAGATAATAAAATATCTAACTCTATATTAATAAAATTAAATCAAATAGGAACTATATCAGAAACTTTAGATGCAATTGAAATGGCTAAAGTAAATGGTATGACTGCTGTAATATCTCATAGATCAGGAGAAACTGAGGATACTACTATAGCAGATTTAGCTGTAGCACTTAATACAGGACAAATTAAAACAGGTGCTCCTTCTAGAACTGATAGAGTTGCTAAATATAATCAACTTTTAAGAATTGAAGATGAATTAGGAGACGCAGCAAAATATAAAGGTATGAATGTTTTTTATAATTTAAGATAAAAATATATATTAAAAGAAGCCTAAAAATAGGCTTCTTTTTTTGTACGATTTATTATTTTATTAATCTAACTAATCAATATTTAATAATTACTTATCAAAATCAGGTGTTAGTTCATAGCCTGAAATTTTATTCATAAGTATTGCAATTGCACCGTCACCTGTAATGTTACATGCTGTACCAAAACTATCTTGAGCTAGGTAAAGAGTAATCATTAAAGAAGATAATGTTTGATCGAATCCTAACATACTTTGTAACAGTCCTAAAGCAGCCATTACAGCTCCACCTGGAACTCCTGGTGCTGCTACCATAGTAACTCCTAAAGCCATTATAAATAATAGGTAAGAGTTAAATGAGTAGTCCATGTTATTCATCATCATAATTGCTAAAGAGCAACTTACCAAAGTAATAGTACTTCCTGATAAGTGAATTGTAGCACATAATGGAATTGTAAACTCAGCAATACTATCATTTACACCATTTTTCTTAGTTTGTGCTAATGTAACCGGAATACTAGCAGCTGATGATTGAGTACCTACAGCTGTAAAGTAAGCTGGTATCATATTTTTAAGTAATTTAATTGGATTAGCTCCAGCAAGTGATCCTGCGATTGTGTACTGGATTAACAATATTAAGATATGAAGTAAAATTACCATTATAAATACTTTTGAGAAAATACTTAATATTGAAGCTACTTGACCTGAATATGTTAAATTTGCAAACATACCTAAAATATATATAGGTAATAATGGAATAATAATTCCACTAATCATGCGACTTATGATTTCTTGGAACTCGTTCATAACATTTTTAATTGCTGTTGATTTGATAACAGCCATACCAATTCCTAATGTGAATGCCATAATTAAAGCAGTCATAACTCCCATAATTGGTGGGATTTCAACTTCTAGGAAGGCTTCAGCTACATTAGCTCCACCACTAAGTAATGTAGTAGTATCGATTCCTTCTAAGAACATAGGAAGAACATTTACACCAGTAAAATAAGCAATAGTTCCAGCAAGAACAGTAGAACCATATGCTATAGCAGCAGTAGTTGCTAATATTTTACCTGCACCTTCACCTAAGTCACCAATTCCTGGTGCAACGAAACCGATTATAATAAGTGGAATAGCGAAGTCTAAGAATTGTCCAAAAAATCCATTAAAAGTAACTAATGCTCTTATTCCTGTTAATGGAAGTATGTTTCCTAAGATAATACCTAAAATGATAGCAATAATTAATTTAGGAAGTAAACCTAGTTTTTTCTTTTTCATTTAATTATCCCCCTTTAAATCGTACAAATTGAGATTACCATATATGGAAAACATTTGCAATGTATTATGATAAAGTACGTAATTATTGTATATATATGTTATAATTAGACAAAAGTATTCATATTAATAATTTTTTACTAATAATTATTATTTAAAGAAAATTAACATGATAAATGATATGCTGAAATAGTTATTATTTGTTAGTATATATACTTATGAAATATTGATTTTATAGGGTGTATGTGTTAAAATAATAATGTTATGTAGAAATTAATGATAGAAATTTAGTAATAGGAGGTGCTGGCGATGCAAACTTTGTTTTCAGCATTAGTATTGATATCTTCATTCGGGATTATAGGAAGTGTTGTTTTACAAGAGGGTGATGATGGAATGGCATCATTAGGTGGAAGTGCACCAAGACCATTATTTGGTAAAAATAAAGAAGTTAGTAAAGACGCAACATTACAAAGAATAACAGTAATATCAGCAGCAGTATTTATGATTTCAACATTAATACTTGCAGCAAACTAGTCGAAGGAGGATTTATTGAACATGGATAAGATTTTAATAGGGGCTCCTGTAATAGCTATAATCGCACTTATATTTGCGTATATAAAAGCTAATGCTATAGGAAAAGTAGCTCCAGGAAATGAAAGAATGCAAGAAATTGCAAAATATATTCAAGATGGATCAATGGCATTCTTATCAAGACAATACAAATCATTAGGGATATTTGTAGCGGTATTATTTGTAGTATTAATTTTTGTTCCAGGCTTAGGATTTGAAACAGCTATAAGCTTTTTACTTGGAGCTATATTCTCAGTAATAGCAGGTTTTGTTGGTATGAGAGTAGCGACAAAAGCAAATGTTAGAACTGCAAATGCAGCGAAAGAATCTGGAATGGGAAAAGCATTAGATGTAGCTTTCTCAGGCGGAGCAGTAATGGGAATGTGTGTTGTAGGATTAGGTTTACTAGGAGTTAGTGTTCTTTATAATGTATATGAAGAGCCAGGAATAATAACAGGTTTTGGACTTGGAGCTTCATCAATAGCTTTATTTGCTAGAGTTGGTGGAGGAATATATACTAAAGCAGCAGACGTTGGAGCTGACTTAGTAGGTAAAGTTGAAGCAGGAATACCAGAAGATGACCCAAGAAACCCAGCTGTAATAGCTGATAACGTTGGAGATAACGTTGGGGACGTAGCAGGTATGGGAGCTGACTTATTCGAGTCATATGTAGGTGCTATTATATCAGCAATTACATTAGGTGTAGTTGCATATGGTGAAGCGGGAGCATTGTTCCCAATAGCATTAGCTTCAGTAGGTATATTATCTTCTATAGTAGGAGTTTTCTTTGTAAAGGGAGATAAAAATCCTCAAAAATCATTAAATACAGGAACTTTAGTAAGTTCTGTAGTAACTATGATTGCAGCTTTCTTCTTAAGTAATATGATATTAGAAGCAAGAGAACCTTTTATCGCAATATTTGCAGGTTTAGCAGTTGGTCTTGCAATTGCAAGAGTAACAGAATATTATACATCAGCAGATTATAAACCAGTTCAAAGATTAGCAGCAGAGTCAGAAACTGGTGCATCTACTAATATAATCAGTGGATTATCAATTGGTATGATGTCAACAGCTGCACCAATTATATTTATAGCTATTGGTATTTTAGTAGCTTACTATTTTGGTGGGGGAGCAAACAGTGCAGAAGAAGGATTATATGCTATTTCATTAGCGGCAGTAGGAATGTTATCAACAGCTGGTATGACTATCGCAGTAGATGCATACGGACCAATTGCTGATAACGCAGGTGGTATCGCAGAAATGTGTGAATTACCAGAAGAAGTAAGAGAAATTACTGATACTTTAGATGCTGTAGGTAATACAACAGCAGCAGTAGGTAAAGGATTTGCAATTGGATCAGCTGCTTTAACAGCACTTGCATTATTTGCATCTTATACTCAAGCTGTAAAATTAACAGGAATAAACTTTGCAGAACCAAAAGTAATAGCAGGAGCATTTATAGGTGGTATGTTACCATTCTTATTCTCAGCTATGACTATGGATGCAGTAGGAAAAGCAGCATTTGAAATGATTGAAGAAGTAAGAAGACAATTTAGAGAAATTCCAGGTATCATGGAAGGAACAGCAACTCCAGAATATGGTACATGTGTAGATATTAGTACGAAAGCAGCATTAAAAGAAATGGTATTACCAGGACTTTTAGCTGTTATAGTTCCAGTAGCTATGGGTTTATTATTAGGAGCTGAAGCTCTAGGTGGACTTTTAGCAGGAGCTTTAATAACAGGTGTATTAATGGCAATATTCATGTCAAACGCAGGTGGAGCATGGGATAATGCTAAAAAATATATAGAAGATGGACATCACGGTGGAAAAGGAAGTGAGGCTCACCATGCAGCAGTTACAGGTGATACTGTAGGGGACCCATTCAAAGATACATCAGGACCATCACTTAATATATTAATAAAATTAATGACAATAGTAGCATTAGTATTTGCACCATTATTTTAATTAAAAGATTAATCCCTCTTACATTTAAGAGGGATTTTTTTTAGTGTTAAATTGCGTCAAAATGTGATATAATAAGGTATTAGCGTCTAAAATATTATTCCTTTATAATATTTAGAACACAAAATATTGGAGGGATATAATGATAGAAAGTATATTGTTAGCCTTAGGGTTATCAATATTTATAGGTTTTCTTAGTATAAGAAATTCAAAAATATTTTTAGGGTTTTTACAAAGTAAAAAATATAGCATCCTAGAATATTTAGAATATATAAACAACAATAAAGAAAAAATCTATAAAATGAAAAAAGATAATAAGGGTATAAATAGCACTTTAGTTATGACAAAAAGAGCTACTAGATTATATAGATTTAATATAGTTTTTAATTTTCTTTTAAGTTTCATATTTATTTTTCTAATAAACAGGTATGTTTTTTTAAAGGAAAAGAATGTGGTTAAATATATTATATTAATATTAACATATATAATATATTGTTTTAGTTTTTATAAATATCAAGAATATATATTTTATATATCAGCTAGTATAATGAAACCTTTTGAAGATGCAATAAATAAAAGGTTTTTTAATGAAGCAAAAGAAAAAATGAAAACTTTAGATGATTTAAAAGTTATAGGAATAGCAGGCAGTTTTGGTAAGACTAGTACAAAGTTTATTACTAGTACAATATTAAAGGAAAAGTTCAATGTTCTAGAAACTCCAGAATCATATAATACTACTATGGGAGTTAGTAAGATTATAAATGATGAGTTAAACGATAGTTATGATATATTTATTACTGAATTAGGGGCTAGAAGTATTGAGGAAATTGAAATACTAACAGATTTATTACAACCAGATATAGGGGTAATAACATCAATAGGGCCTGTACATTTGGAAACATTTAAGAATATAGATAATATAATGAAAACAAAGTTTGAACTTATAGAGGATTTACCGACAAAAGGAATAGCAGTTTTTAATTATGACAATGAATATATAAAAAAACTTGCAGATAAGACTTTTAAAGAAAAAATAAATTATGGTATTGAAAATTCTGAAAACTTAGATGTGTTTGCAGAAAACATAATTATAAGTCATGAAGGATCAGAATTTACTTTAAAAGATAAAAATGGTAACTCTATAAAATGTAGAACTAAACTATTAGGAAAACATAATATTTCAAATATTTTAGCAGGAGCAAGTATAGCTTTATCACTTGGTCTTAATTTGGAAGAAATAAAAAATGGGATAGGTAAGATAGAACCCATAGATCATAGGCTAAATGTTAAGAAAATCAAAAATAATATTACAGTTATAGATGATTCGTACAATTCAAATCCAATAGGAGCTAAAGCAGCTTTAGATGTAATAAGCCATTTTAAAGAAGGTAAGAAAATTATTGTTACGCCTGGTATGATAAACTTAGGGATGATGGAAATAGATGCTAATCTAGAATTTGGAAATAATATTGCAAAAGTATGTGATTATGTAATATTAATTAAAAATGAATCTAGTAAATATGTTTATGAAGGAATTATTAGTAGGAATTATAATAAAGAGAATATTATTATAGTTGAAGATGCTAAAGAGGCATCAAATGAGGTATTTAAAATAGCAAAAGATAAAGACATAGTATTATTTGAAAGCGATATTATAATAGATAAGTAAAATAATTATAAATATAGTATTAAATAATGTAAGTTTTTCTTACATTATTTTTTTAGTGGGTATATATACTAATGTCAAAGGAGGGAAAATATGAGTATAAGAGAAAGAATAGTAGATTTTATAAACAGTGATGATTATAAACCGCTACTAAAAGAAGAACTTTTAATAAAATTTGATATGGATTCAAACTTTAAAAAAGAGTTTTATAAAATATTAGATAGTTTAGAAAAAGAAGGATTAATTTACAAAACAAGTAATGAACGATATGTTTCTACAGAAAATGAATATTTTGTTACGGGTATATTGGAAGGAAATGAAAGAGGATACGGATTTGTTGTGCCATTAGATAAAGAGCAAGATGATATATTTATTCCAGCAGAGTATATGGAAGGTGCAATGCATAAGGATAAAGTACTTGTTACAATCACTAAAGGAAAAGAAGAAGATAAACGTCAAGAAGGTAAAGTTATAAAAATATTAGAAAGAAATACTACAACTATAGTCGGAACTTTTGAAATGAGTAAAAATTTTGGATTTGTAATACCAGATAATCCAAAGATTTATTATGATGTATTTATACCAAAAGCGATGATATTTGGAGCAAGAAACAACCAGAAAGTTGTAGTAGAGATAACTAAGTGGCCATCTTTTAGAAAAAATCCTGAAGGCAAAGTAATTGAAGTGTTAGGATATTCTTCAGACAAGGGTACGGATATTTTAAGTGTAATAAGAGAATTTGATTTGCCAGAAGAGTTTCCAGATAATGTAATTAACTATGTAAAAGATATAAAAAGTGAAGTAACTGAGGAAGAATTAGTAGGTAGAGTAGATTTAAGAGATATAAATACTTTTACAATAGATGGACCAGATGCGAAAGATTTAGATGATGCAATATCTATAAAAAGATTAGAAAATGGAAATTTTGAATTAGGAGTACACATTGCAGATGTTGCTCATTATGTAACAGAGAATACACCTTTAGATAAAGAAGCATATAAAAGAGGAAATTCAGTTTATTTAATAGATCGAGTTGTACCTATGCTACCTAAAGAGTTATCAAATGGAATATGTTCTTTAAATGAAGGAGTAGATAGACTGACATTATCAGTTATTATGGAGATTAATAAAAATGGTGATGTTATGAAGCATAAGGTCTTAGAGAGCGTTATAAACAGTAATAAAAGATTGGTATATGATGATGTATCTGATTACATTGAAAGTGGGTTTAAAGATCATAGTGAGTCTATAGAAGGCTTATTAGATGAAGTACAACTAATGAATGAACTAAAAGAAATTCTATATGATAAAAGACAAAGACGTGGAAGTATTAATTTTGATTTCCCAGAAACTAAAATTACCTTAAATGAGGACGGAGTTCCTATAGATATAAGCAAGGAAGAAAGAAGAGTTGCAAATCAAATAATAGAAGAGTTTATGTTGATAACAAATGAAACGGTAGCAGAAGAATATTTTTGGGCTGAGATACCATTTTTATACAGGATTCATGAGGAGCCATCAAGTGAAAAAATAACAACATTTGCAAGATTTGTTCATAACTTAGGATATAATTTAAAGGGAAAAGAAGTCCATCCAAAAGAATTACAACTTCTTATAGAGGAAATAAAGGGTAAAAAAGAAGAAATTGTTATCAGTACACTTTTATTAAGATCACTTAAAAAAGCTAAATATAGTGAACAACCTGAAATGCATTTTGGATTAGCTTCACAACATTATTCACATTTTACAGCACCAATAAGAAGATATTCTGATCTTGTGATTCATAGAATAATAAAGGAAAATCTTAAAGGTAAGTTATCTTTAAAAAGACAAGAAAATTTAAATGAGAGACTTCCTGAAATAGCAGATCATACTTCTATGACAGAAAGAAGAGCAGAAGAAGCAGAAAGAGAAGTTGAAGACTTAAAGAAAACTCAATATATGGTTTCAAAAGTTGGTAATGAATATGAAGGAATAATTTCATCTCTTACTAATTTTGGTATTTTTGTACAACTTGAAAATACAATAGAAGGTCTAGTTCACTTTAATGATATGAGTGATGATTATTATCATTTTGATGAAGAAAACTATGTAATTATAGGAGAAAGAAGTAAGAAAACTTATAGTTTAGGAGATCCTATAAAAGTACAAGTTACAGCTGCTAATATTAAGAAAAGAGCGATAGATTTTAGAATTGTAAAATAAAGGGTGATATTTTATGGGTAGAAAAATAATGGCTAGAAATAGAAAGGCAAGACACTTATATAATATAGAAGATACTATAGAAGCAGGTATTGCCTTAAAAGGAACAGAAGTAAAGTCAATAAGACAAGGAAAACTTAACATAGCTGATGCATATGCAACTATAAGAGATAATGAAGCATTTATAATAAATATGCACATTAGTCCTTATGAACAGGGGAATATTTATAATGTTGACCCTGTAAGGACTAGGAAACTTCTTCTTCATAAACATGAAATTTTAAAACTACACCAACAAACTCAACTTAAAGGTAAAACATTAGTACCACTTAATGTATATTTAAAAAATGGTAAAGTTAAAGTTGAAATTGCTGTTGGGGAAGGTAAAAAACTTTATGATAGAAGAGAAGATATTGCTAAAAGGGATGCTGAAAGACGTATGAGACAACATTCTACAGAGAAGTATAACTACTAGTAATATTGACAAAACCCATATAAATTGTTATAATGATGAATGGAACAATTTTATGGGGACGAAACTGGTTTCGACGGGGATCTGGAACTGGAAGTAGCGAGCCGTAGCATCCAATCTACGTTAAAAGTGGTAAAAATAATAATTTCAAACGAAAATTACGCATTTGCAGCTTAATTAAAGCTGTCTGTCTTACCTTTAGTGCCCACGCTTTGGGATAAGACATCAAAATAAGTGGGGAACCGAACTTAGCAAAGCTTTGAGCTATGGACGGAACTTATGAAGCTACCGAACTATAAATCCTGTCAATGGGAGTTATAACTAGGGAAATTTAAAACACTGACTGCGCTCGGAGAAACTACCGGGGAATGGTCTTCGGACGTGGGTTCGACTCCCACCGTCTCCACCAGATATATTCCATGGAAATAATTAAATTTATTTTCATGGATTTTTTTTGTCCCTTTTTTCAGTATTTTGCTATATATATAATAGGGGGGATAATATGGATTATTTAGTAGATTATATTGATAGAGAAAAGTCAGCCTTTTTTAATAAGAAATTAGGGCGAAAGGTTTATAAAAGACCAGCTAGTAAAATTAATCTTAAAAGCATAACATTACACTCAACTGCAAATGAAAATTCAAACGCAGTAAATGAAAGAAGATGGTTAGAAAATCCGAACAATTTAAGATGGGCAAGT
Source organism: uncultured Tissierellaceae bacterium (assembly GCA_964415085.1). Lineage (GTDB taxonomy): Bacteria > Bacillota > Clostridia > Tissierellales > Tissierellaceae > CAYPYI01. The sequence goes on along the minus strand of CAYPYI010000007.1, from coordinate 17,742 downwards.
TATCATATTGTAGTAGATGATAAAAGATGCATAGAAGTGATACCTTTAGATGAGAAAGCACTACATTGTGGAAATAGTTATGGAAATAGTACATCTATTGGGATAGAAATATGTGAAAGTGGTAATAGAGAAAAAACTATAGAGAATGCTATCAAAATTATAGTAGATTTACTCTATACTTATAACTTAGATGTTGAAGAAATATATATGCATAGAGATTGGGACAAAAGTCGAACTTGCCCAAGAATAATAAATGATAAAGAATTTTTTGAAATAAAAAAAGAAATAAAAATAAGATATTTAAATATACCATCTAAATGGTCAGAAATAGCATGGAAGTGGGCAATAAAAAAACAGATATGTGATGGTCAAAGACCTAAAGAATATGCTACTAGAGAAGAAGTAATAGCAATGCTTAGTAGATTACAAGGAAAATATGAGTGAAATTAAAAATATTTGGTATTATAATTAATAAGTAGTATAATAAAGTTAAGTAATAACTCTTGAGATAAGGAAGGTGAAAATATGAATCCGAATTATGAAAAAGTAATACAAGACTTTAAAGATAAAGCAGAAGAAATTTATAATAGTGAAAATGGTATAAAAGATTTAATAGAGAAAGCTAAAACTATGATAACAGAAAGTAAGATTGCTGATAAATTTTCTGAAGATATAAAAACAAGTGTAGATTTACTTTTAGATTGGAAGGATGGAAAATATAATCACGTATCAAAAGAATCTATAGTAGGAGTTATTGTATGTTTATTATTTATGATTGATCCATTCGATATATTACCTAACAATAATGTAAAAACTCTAGGAAAAATATTTATATTTGCTTATTTATTAAAAATTGTAAATGATGAGTTAAATAAATATAGAGAATGGGAAGGTAATGTAAATCATATAGATAATTTAATAGAATTACCAATACAAATAGAATTACCTATTCAAAATCAAGAAAATTAGGAGGATGTAATAATGGAAAATTCATACAGATTTTATGCAAATACTGCATGTCAATATAGACCATGTCATAAAACAGAGGACTTAGAAAATTTTAACTGCATGTTTTGCTACTGTCCACTTTATTTTTTAGAAGACTGCGGTGGGAATCACAAAAATAACAGTGGGATAAAAGATTGTTCAGATTGTTTAATACCACACAAACCTAATGGTTATGATTATATAAATAAAAAGATAGCAGAAATTAACCAAAAGAAGGCATTAGATTATTATATTGAAAATAGAGAAAAAAATAAGTAAACATAAAATAAGATACATATTGCATTATTAAATTAACTATGTTATTATTTAATATGAAAAGTGAATAAGATGCATTTAGGTTTATTAAATTAAAAGGGAAATAGGTTAAAATCCTATACAGCCCCCGCTACTGTAATGGTGACGAAATTGGCAAGGCCACTAGTTTTTACTGGGAAGGCGTCAAGAGTAGGTTGAACCAGAGTCAGGAGACCTGCCTAAATAGCTTGTAAGTATCCTTCGGAGGGAAGGTGTGACTTTAATTTATGCGGTATATTAGCGTATAGTCATCCCTGTCTTTTTGAAGATTGGGATTTTTTTATTCCCTTTTTTCATTCACTTTAAATTAAATAACTTTGTCGAAATAGTTGTCTGCCTATCTTCTAATAAAAAACCTCATAACTTTATAGTAATGACAACTATTTAGATCGGCCAAAAGTTATATATTAACCACATTTTACTTAGAGAGAAGAGGATTGTCCTATGACAGTATCCTCTTTTTTTTATTTTACAACTAAGAGAAAGGCAGTGATATTTTTGAAAAAAAGAATTAGTTTACTTTTACTTGTAGTAATTATATTGACAACTGCAACAGGATGTGCGCAAAAGATAGTTCTATGGGGCTTACTAATGTCAATTCAACTGAAACAGTGGATGATAAAGATAAGTCAATTTATGTAGAGGGAGAAGGTTATCCTAAAAAGGTATATGATTTTATAAAAAGTGAAACTATCATAGAAGAGCCATTTGAAAGACCAGCTGTATTATCTGGAACACCTCTTAATATATGGTATGACTTAGAGGGTAAAAGTGTATGTTCTTCAGATGTTTCTGATAATGTAAAATTAATACCAGAATACGAAGATGAAATTAGAAATCTACCTCAAATAGGACCGGTATATTCTATTAATATGGAAGCTGTAATAGAGCAGCAACCAGATTTAGTAGTAGCTCAAGTTGGTACTCAAAGTACTGAAGCTAAGAAACTTAAAGATATGGGATTTAATGTTATAACAACACATATAAGAGGTTTTAATGATGTAATTGATACTTATGAAGCTTTTGGAAAAATATTAGAAAAAGAAGATTTAGCTAAAAAGAGAGTAGATCAGTTAGTATCAGAGAAAGAAAAACTACAAAAACTATCTCCTAAAAATGAAGACACTGCAGTAATTTTATATATATCAGGTAATACTATGGCTGCAAAATTAGATAATTCAATAGCTGGAGATGTACTTAATATATTGGATGTTAAAAATATAGCATCAGACTTACCACCAGATAAAATAGGATCAGAACATACGCCTTTAGATGTTGAATACATAGTAGAAAAAAATCCAACATATGTATTTGTAACAAGTATGTTGCCAAGTAATGAGGAAGCAAAAAAATCAATGGAAAAAGAATTTGAAAAAAATCCAGTTTGGGAAGGTATAGATGCAATAAAAGAGGGCAGGGTTATATATTTACCACAAGAATATTTCTTATTTAATGCAGGACCATATTATACAGAAGCAATAGAGTATATGGCTAGGAGTTTATATCCGGAAATATATGGAGAGGTCGATGGATGGTATGGAAAATAAAATAGCATTAAAAGATACGAGGAGATTTAAGTTGTCATTTGTAGTGTTATTATTTTTATTATTTGTAATAGCTTTTTTATTAGGGAATGCTAAAGGGACTTTAAAAGTAGATATAAAAAGAATATTTGAGGTAATAAAGTATGATGATGCAAGCCCTGAGAGAATGGTAATTTGGAATATTAGACTTCCAAGAATGATACTTGCAGCTTTAGTTGGTCCAAATTTAGCTATGTCAGGAGCCATACTTCAAGGTGTTATGAATAATCCACTTGCAGATCCTAGTATTATAGGAATAAGTAGTGGAGCGGGTCTTTTTGGTATTGCTGTTTTAGTTATATTCCCTCAATATCAGCATCTAGTGCCAATTGCAGCTTTTTTTGGAGCAATGCTAGCAGCAGTTATAATATATTCATTAGCTTGGAGAGGTGGAATAGAACCAATTAGGATAATACTTGCAGGAGTAGCAGTAAGTGCACTTTTTGGAGCAGGTATATCTGGAATGTTAGTTTTCTATAGCGATAGAGTTCATGGAGCCTTAACTTTTATGAATGGTAGTTTATCTTCAAGAAGTTGGCCTGAGGTATTTACTATACTTCCATATACAATTGTAGGTTTTATTTTAGCTAATATTTTTGCAGAGAAAATGAATATATTAATACTTGGAGATGATATTGCTAGAGGAGTAGGCCTTAATGTAGAACTTACAAGATTAGGATTTACTGCATTAGCAGCATTACTCGCTGCTAGTGCAGTAAGCGTTGTAGGTCTATTAGGATTCGTGGGACTTATAGTACCTCATACTGTAAGGCTGATTATTGGAAATGACTATAAATATATGCTGCCAACATCAGCTCTATTAGGATCTATTCTTTTAATGTTTAGTGATACATTTGCAAGGACTATATTAAGTCCAGTAGAAATACCAGTAGGAATAGTTATGGCAGTTTTAGGAGTACCATTTTTCCTATACTTATTAAGGAGGTAAAAATATGGATAAAATTCTTAAAACAAAAGATTTAAAAGTTTCTTATAAAGAAAAAGTTATTATAGATGGAATAGATTTAGAATTAGAAAAGGGAAAGATTTACTCTATAATTGGACCGAATGGATGTGGGAAAACAACACTTTTAAAATCACTAACAAGGAGTATAAAACCTACTTCAGGAAAAATATATTTAGAAGATCAAGATATACATAAAATGAAGACAAAAGAAATTGCAAAAAGAATTGGAGTTTTAAGTCAAACAAGTTCAACTATGAGTGATATTACAGTAAGAGAGTTAATAGGATATGGTAGATATTCTCATAAAAAATGGTGGGAAGGTAATAATAGCGATGACAATAAAATAGTTGATTGGGCTATTGAAAGAACGAATTTAAAAGATTTAGAACATAGAAAAATAAACACCTTATCAGGTGGTGAAAGGCAAAGAGCATGGATTGCAATGTCAATAGCTCAGAAACCTAAGATGCTATTTTTAGATGAACCAACAACCTACTTAGATATATCACATCAGTTAGAGATTATGGAGCTTATATCATCTTTAAATAAAGAAGAAAAGATTACAATACTTATGGTTTTACATGATATAAATCATGCATGTAGATATTCGGATGAATTAATAGTACTAAAAGATAAAAAGATATATGAAAAGGGAGATCCATGGCAAATATTAGAAGGAAATGTACTGGAAGATGTATTTAGGGTTGAAGCAGAGATAAGTAAAGATAGAGATAGCCAAAAACCTATATTTTATGCTAAAAAAGTAATATAAGGTGGTGATTATATGAAAATAACATTTGCAACGGTATCTGCTCCAGGTGTTAAAGAATTAATAAAAATTGGAGAAAAAATTAATAAAGATTATAATAATATCCTTGATTTAAAACTATATTTTGTACCATTAAATCAAGATAGTAAAACTTTAAGAAAACTATCAGAGGATATTTCAAATAGTGACATTGTATTTGTTGATCTAATGGGTGCATCTCCAAATGTAATATCTTTTGTATATCAAGGTTTAGAGTTATGTAAAGGAGAAATTATACCTTATGGAAATTCTGGAAGAGATTATTTAAGGCTTGGAAAATTTACATCAAGTGGAATGAAAAACAAATCCAGTGATAAAAAAATGGATATGTCAAAGATGAAAAAAATGCAAGATATGGCAGAAAAAATGGGTAAAGTTGTTCCAGGTAAAATGAAAGATATGAGAAATTATTCTTTAATTTGTAAATACTTTAAAGTTAGTGATTATGAAAATTTAAAAAACATGATGTATTTACTTCTTAGAGACTATGGAGGTTATACAAACTTACCAGAACCTGAAGAGCCAACTGAATTAGAGCCTATCGCACTTTGTAACCCAGATGGCTTATATTACTATGAAGATTATAAGGAACTATATGAAAAAGAAAATTTTTCTGAAGATAAGCCATCAATTGCCTTATTATTTTATGGTCATTCATATCCAACAGATACTTCTAAAAGCATTAATTATATAAAAAATGAATTAAAAGACTTTGCAAATATAATACCAATAGCAGTATCAAATACTTTTGGAGATGAGAAAAATAAATTAAATGAATTGTTGCTTGAAAAAATACCTGTAAAACTAGATTTAATACTAAATTTTATGTCATTTAGATTAGGGGCAGGTCCAATGGGTGGAGATGCAGAAAAAGCTATAGATTTACTAAAGGAGTTAAATGTACCATATATGCACCCATTTTTCTTATCAAGAATAACTGAAGATGAATGGCTAGAAAGTATAGAAGGTACAAGATCATCTGATGTTATGATTTCAATTATGTTACCAGAATTAGATGGAGCAATTGAAATTATGCCAATAGGTTCTGTCAAAAAGCCAGAATATAATGAAGACTATCAAGTAGAAATAAATGAGCTTGAAGTAATAGAAGAAAGAGTCGAAAGATTAAAAGAAAAGTGTAAAAAATATATAAACTTAAGGTATAAAGAAAATAAAGAAAAAAAGGTTGCTATTATTTGTTATAACTATCCTCCAGGTGAGAGTAATCTTTTTGGAGGTGCATTTTTGGATACTTTTGAATCAGTAGGCCAGATAAATAAAAGATTAAAAGAAGAAGGATATTTATTAGATGGCTTAACTTCAGAAGACTTAAAAGAAAAATTTACTATTGGGAAACTTGTAAATTCACCTAAATATGGAGATTATAGTGATGAATTCATAAGATATAATCACAGAACTTATAGAAAAGATATAAGAGGTCTTAAAGATTATGAAGATTTAATAGGAAAATGGGGTCAAAGTCCAGGAGAAATAATGTCTGAGGGAGAAGACTTTTTAATACCAGGAGTAATAGATAAAAATATATTTATAGGCCTTCAACCATCAAGAGGAGTCCATGAAGACGATGATTTTACATATCATGATAAGTCTCTTCCACCGCATCATCAATATATAGCATATTACAAATGGTTAGAAGAAGAATTTAAAGCAGATATGATAATACACGTAGGAACTCATGGAACTTTAGAGTTTTTAAAAGGAAAAGAATCAGGAATGAGTGGGCATTGTTATCCTGATATGCTTTTAGGAAATATTCCACATATGTATTTATATTATGTTGGAAATCCATCAGAGGCTACTATTGCAAAAAGAAGATCTGCAGCTAATATAGTCAGTTATCAGCCACCTGTATTTACCCCAGGAGATTTATATGGGGAGTATTCACAGCTTATGACTTTAATAGATAACTATAGGCAATCAACTCAGATATCTCCACAGACAAGCAAGGAAATATTAAAAGATATATTAGAACTTTCTGAAAAATTAAATCTTGGAGATGATTTAGATTTAATAGAAAGTGAATTATATAGAATGAAAGAAAGTTTAATTCCAGAAGGTCTTCATGTATTAGGTAAGGGATATAATGATAGTGAAAGTATAGAATATGCAAAAGGCATAATAAAATATTCCCTAAGCAGAGAGAAATCTATAAGAAGTATACTTGCATATAGTGAAGGATATGATTTAGAAGATTTGGAAGAAAAACAAGATATAAAAACATTAGAATATATAAATAAACTTTCAGATGAAGTATTTGATTATTATGTAGAAAACAATAATTTTAATAAATTTAATTTCAATAAGGATGTAATAGAGGACTTAAAAAAATCTATAACATTTGCAATAAATTATGCAAAATCTTCAATGGGTAATAAGGAGTTAGATGGAATAATTAGAGTTTTAAATGGAGAATATAATCCAGCTAAAATGGCAGGAGATATTTACAGAAATCCACAGATACTTCCAACAGGATATAATCTTTATCAATTTGATCCAAGACTAATACCAACAGATGCAGCATACAGAAGAGGAACTATTATTGCAAATAATACTATAAAGGCGTATCTAGAAGAAGAGGGGAAATATCCAACTTCAACAGCTGTAATTTTATGGGGAATAGAAACTAGTAGGACGCAAGGAGAGAGTTTATCTCAAATATTATCATATTTAGGTATAAGAGTAGTAAATTCAGGTAAGAATTGGAATCCTAAATATGAAATTATTCCACTTGAGGAGTTAAAAAGACCTAGAATAGATGTAACTATAAATATATGTGGGTTCTTTAGAGATATGTTCCCAAATCTTATAATGAATTTAGCTGATATATTAGATGAGTTATTTGAAGCAGATGAGCCATTGGAATATAACTACTTTAAAGCTAATTCCATAGCAATTTATGATGACTTAATAAATAAAGGATATCCAGAAGAAGAGGCAAGAGAACTTTGTGTATCCAGAATATTTGGGCCAAAGGAAGGCTCATACGGTACAGGAATAACTGATATTATTGATACTAAAAATTGGGATGAAGAAGAGGAATTAGCAACAGTATTTTTAGATAATTTACAACATGTTTATAGTCGAAATTATAGAGGAAAAAAGATTGATAATCTATATAAAGATAATCTTAAAAGTGTAGAGATAGTTTCTCAAATAAGAAGTAGTCATGAATATGAGATAACTGATTTAGATCACTATTATGAATTTTTTGGTGGGCTCTCTAAAAGTGTAGAGATGGTACGTGGTAAAAAAGCAAAAATGTATATTACAGATGTGACTACAGATAGAATAGTTAGTGAAAGTGTTGAAAAATCAATTGGAAGAGGAATAAGAACAAGGGTATTAAATCCAAAGTGGATAGATGGTTTATTAAAACATGATAAACATGGAGCACAGGAAATATCAGATAGATTTAGTAATGTAATGGGTCTTGCAGCAACAACAAATAGTGTAGAGCAGTGGGTTTTTAATGATATGCATACAAAATATGTAGAGGATGAAGATATAAGAGATAGACTTATTGAAAATAATGAGTACGCATATATGGATATTTTGGAACAAATGATGGAATACTTCCAAAGAGGTTATTGGGATGCTAGTAAAGAACAAATTGAAGAAATAAAAAATATATATTTAGAGCTTGAAAATAATATTGAAACTCAGGTATAGGCGGTGTAATAATGAAAAAAAATAACATATATCCATTTTGTGCAATAGTAGGCCAAGATGATATGAAGAAAGCTTTAATTTTAAATATAATAAATCCTTCACTGGGAGGAGTTCTGATTAGAGGAGAAAAAGGTACAGCAAAATCAACAGCTGTAAGATCGTTAATAGATATTATGCCTGAAATAGAAGTAGTTGAGGGATGTATTTATTCTTGTGAAAGAAATAATGAAGATAATTGGTGCGAAGAATGTAAATCCAAAGAAAATATAAACTTCGTAAGTAAAAAAATGAAAGTGGTGAACCTTCCAGTTAGTGCAACAGAAGATAGGGTTGTAGGGACACTAGATATAGAATATGCAATAAAACATGGAGAGAAGAAATTTGAACCAGGAATTTTAGCTCTAGCTAATAGAAACATATTATATATTGATGAGGTAAATTTACTAGATGATCATGTTGTAGATGTTCTATTAGATGCAGCAGCAATGGGAGTAAACAACATTGAAAGAGAAGGAATATCCTACACACACCCATCTAGATTTATTCTAGTTGGTACGATGAATCCAGAAGAGGGCGATTTAAGGCCACAATTAATTGACAGATTTGGACTAGTTGTAGATGTATTTGGTGAAGATGATGTACTATCAAGAGTAGAGGTTATGAAAAGAAGAATTGAATTTGAAAAAGATAATGAAAAGTTTATTGATTGCTATAAAGAAGATGGATTAGCTTTAGTTGAAAAGATAAATAAGGCTAAACAGTTAATAGATAAAGTGACATTCACTGATGAGATACTTGAAGTTATATCAAGAATAAGTATAGAACTAGATGTAGATGGCCACAGAGCAGATATAGCTCTAATAAAAACAGCTATAACTAATGCAGCCTTTATGGGTAGAGATAAGGTCATAAAAGAAGATTTATTTGAAGCATGTAAATTAGCCTTACCACATAGAATGAGAAGAACGCCTTTTGAAGAGGGAATCATGGACCTAGATTATGTATTAGAAATAATAAATAGTTATGACTTTGAATAATGAAAGGATTGATTAGATGACAAAATCATATCCATATCCTTTTACAGCTATAGTTGGGCAAGAAGATATGAAAAGGTGTATTTTACTTAATTTAATTAATCCAAAGATTAATGGATTATTAATTTCGGGAGAAAAAGGTAGCGGTAAAAGTCTAATTGTAAGAAGTATTAATAACTTGATTGACGATATTAAAGTAATTGAATTACCACTTAATATTACTGAAGACAGCTTAGTAGGAAGTATTAATATAAAAAAGGCAGTAACTTTTGGTAAATTTGATGTTGAGTATGGACTTTTAAAAGAAGCAAATAAAAATATAATTTATATAGATGAAGTCAATTTACTTAGTAATCAAATAAAAAATATACTTATTGAAGTAAATTCATCAAAAGAAAACATTATTGAAAGAGATGGTATATCAGCAAAGCATGAATCAGATTTTTTATTAATTGGAAGTATGAACCCTGAAGAGGGTATTATTAGTAGTCAGTTCTTAGATAAATTTGGCCTTTTTATAAATGTAAGAGGCGAGAGTGATTTAAATAAAAGAAAATTAATTATGAAAAGAAGGCTAGAATATGAAAAAAATAGCAAAGATTTTTATAATAAATATAAAAAAGAAGAAGAAAACTTAAAAGAAAAAATACTAATAGCCAAAGAAAACTTAGATAAAGTTATAATATCAGATGATATATATATATTGATTGCTGATGTTATAAAAAAATCCAATTGTCAAGGTCATAGAGGAGATATTATATTACTTGAAACCTCAAAGGCTATAGCAGCATATAATAATAGAGATTTTGTTACATTTGATGATGTAAAAAGTGCTAGTAGGTATGTACTTACTCATAGAATGAGAGAAGAGCTAGAAATAGAGGAGCAAATTGAAGATAATAGGGATTTATCTAATGAAGATAAATCCTTAGATCAAGAAAATAGTTATGATAATCAGGATAATTATGATATGGAAAGCTTGAAGGATTTATCAAATGAAATTGATAAACTTATGGATGATATAAAAGAAGATATTGAAAATATAAATAATGATTTAGAAATAAAGATAAAAGATTCTCATACTTTAAAAGATATGGGTACGGGGAAAAGATTAAAAGTTAAAACAGATATAAATAAAGGTAGATACATTAGATATAAAGCTTTGAAAAATGATAAACCGACGGATATAGCTTTTGATGCAAGTTTAAAAGTAGCAGCAATTAATCAATCAAATAGAGAAAAGACAAATATGGCTGTAAACATAAGAAAGAGCGATTTAAGGGAGAAGATAAGAGAGTCTAAGACAGGTGCTAGTATTATATTCCTAGTTGATGCAAGTGGGTCTATGGGAGCTAGAAAACGAATGGGTGCAGTTAAAGGCGCTGCATTATCTCTTTTAAATGATGCGTATCAAAAAAGAGATAACGTGTCAATAATAGCTTTTAGGGATAAAAAAGCAGAGGTAATACTTCAATCTACAAGGAGTGTAGATTTAGCTAAAAAAAGTTTAGAAGATATAAAAACAGGTGGACTAACTCCACTAGCATTAGGGCTTGATAGAGCTTATATATATGCTAAAGCAGAAAAACGAAGAAAAGATAATCCTCTAGTATATTTAGTTATACTATCAGATGGCAAAGCTAATGTAGCATTAAAAACAGATGATCCGCTAAAAGATGCTTATGATATATCTAAAAAAATTAAAAGTGATAATATCAAAAGTTTAGTTCTTGATACAGAGTCAGGATTTATGAATTATGGATACGCAAAAGAATTATCAAAAGCTTTAGATGGAGATTATATAAAACTATCAAAAGTTTCAAAAGAAGAAATTAAATCCAATGTAGTGGATTTAATAAATAAAAATATTTAATAAAAGGAGAAAGAAAGATGAAGAAAAAAGTATCGGTATTATTAGTATTAGTACTTAGTTTATCATTAGTAGTAGGATGTAAAGGTAAAGGTGAAGAAGTAAAAGAAGAAGTAAAAGAAGAAATTAAAGAAACAGAAGTAGAAGATGGATTTATAGAAGAAGATGGAAAACTAGTTTACTTAGAAGGTGAAAATGTTCCTGTTGATTCACCAGCACTTAAAATAATAGTAGATAAAGATGAAAATTAGTAGATTTCTTTCCAGCAGATGAAGCAGGGAATGTAGGTGTAGATTACTACAGATTTAATTATGAAACAAATGAATTTGAAAAATACTATTATGTATCTATGATGGGTACAGGACACTACTATTTCTATGACTTAGAAAATAATGAGTTATTAAGAGTTGAAGATAATGAACATAACGACTCCACACAATCAACTAAAGATTCAGGAAGATGGGATGGAGCAGTAGAAAAAATAGAAGAAGAAATTGAAAATTTAGAAAATTATTTTAAAGAATCAAATGGTATGACAATAAAAGAATTCATAGAAGAATAATATAATTAGGATATAGGTTGCAAAACTTAGGTCCTAATTTTATAATGGTTAGTATAAGAGAATAAAGGATGGATAAAATGAAAAATATTATGGTACAAGGAACAACATCATCAGCAGGTAAGAGTTTATTATGTACAGCATTATGCAGAATATTTTATGAAGATGGATATAAGGTTTATCCATTTAAATCACAAAATATGTCTTCAGTGTGTTATGTAACTGAGGATAATAAGAAAATGAGTAATGCTCAAGCATTACAAGCAATAGCTGCAGGAGTAGAGCCTGATCCTTTAATGAACCCGGTTTTATTAAAGCCTACATCAGATAAAGGTTCTACAGTTATAATAAAAGGTGTAGAACATAGTCAAATGGAAGCTCGTGAATATTTTGAGTTTAAAAATTCACTAAGACCTATGATAAAGGAAGTATATGAAAAAATATCAAGTGAGAATGATATAATAGTTTTAGAAGGAGCAGGAAGTCCAGCTGAAATTAATTTAAAAGAAAATGATATAGTTAATATGGGAATGGCCAAAATGGCTGATGCACCGGTTATACTTGTAGCAGATATTGATCGTGGTGGTGTATTTGCATCTTTATATGGAACTGTTAAACTTTTGGAAGAAGATGAACAAAAAAGAATCAAAGGCCTAGTAATAAATAAATTCAGAGGCGACAAAACTCTTTTAGATTCTGGAATTAAGATGATAGAGGATATGTTAAACATACCTGTAATTGCTACTATTCCATATCATCCCTTCGAATTAGTAGATGAGGATAGTTTAGTAGATTACAATAAAAAATGTAATAGTAATGACCAAACTGAAGAAGAAAGAGAAAGGGAATTACAAGCATTATCTAAATTAGTTAGGGAAAACATGGACATGGAAAAAATATATTCAATCGTAGGGATAGCAAATGACTAGAATAGAAATGATATTAGTTGCTTTTGTATTAGATTTAATTATTGGCGATCCTTATAGTTTTCCGCATCCAGTAAAACTTATGGGGAAAATAATTAGAAAAGAAGAACAATATGCAAGAGAAAAATGTAAGACAAAAGAAGAGTTAAAAAGAGCAGGTTTTTTTATTGTTTTACTTAATATATTTTTAGGACTTTTTTTTCCTATGTTTATTTTATCTCTTTTTAGATTTAATCCAATTATTAGGAATATATTAGAAATTTATATGATGTATACCTGCTTAGCAGCTAAAAGCTTGGCTTTTGAAGCTAATATGGTAAAAAAAGAATTAAATGAAAGTTTGGAACGTGGAAGAAAAAGAGTAGCCTATATAGTAGGAAGACAAACAGATCAATTATCTAAAGAAGAAGTAATAAAGGCAACAGTGGAAACAGTTGCAGAAAATACCTCAGATGGTATAATAGCACCTCTTTTTTTCATAGCAATTTTAGGTGCCCCAGGAGGTATGGTATATAAATTTGTAAACACAATGGACTCAACACTAGGATATATGGATGATAAATATATTGATATTGGACACTATCCAGCTATAAATGATGATTATTTTAATTATATTCCAGCAAGAATAACAGCCTTTCTAATGATTATAAGCTCAGTATTTAAATATGACTATAAAAATGGATATAGGATATTAAAAAGAGATAATAGAAAACACAAAAGCCCTAATGCAGGATTTCCAGAATCTGCAGTTGCAGGACTTCTTAATATCCAACTGGGTGGAAACAATACATATAATGGTATATTGATAGAAAAACCAACTATAGGAGATAAGATAGAAGATATAGACTTATCTAAGATAGATGATACTATAAAAATAATGTATAGAAGTGAAATCTTATTTTTAATTATATTAACAATACTTATGTATTATTAATTGAAGTGCTATGTTTAATATGATAAACTAAAAATATAATTACATATGTTTTAGGTTAAGAGAAATAGGTGAAAATCCTATACAGCCCCGCTACTGTAAGTGAGGATGAAACCAACAATTCTGCCACTGGTAATTACTGGGAAGGCGTTGGGAGTAAGCTGATTCACAAGTCAGGAGAACTGCCTAAAATTAAACTTCGGAGGGGAGGATTTATTTTAATTTGACGCTATTCCTTTGTCCTTACGACAAAGGATTTTTTTATATGTTTATTATTAATTTAAGGGAGATAATACAATGGAAAAAGGTATAATTGTAGCAAGTTTTGGTACGACTTATGAAGAGACTAGAAAACTTTGTATAGAAAGTGTAGAAAATAAGATAATAAATGAATTTAAAGATATAAAGGTATTAAGAGCTTTTACTTCAAGAATGATAGTAAGTAGATTAAAAAGAAGAGATAATATGCACATTTTAAATGAGGATGAGGCAATAGCTCAATTTAAAAATGAGGGTATAGATGACATATATATACAACCTCTTCATATCATAAATGGTTTTGAATATGAAAAACTATTAAATAAAGGTGCTAAAGTTGCTAAACCTTTATTATCAAGTGATGAAGACTTTGAAAAAGTAGTTAAAATTGTAAATTCTGATGATTTAAATAAATATGAAGCTTTAGTATTTATGGGACATGGAAGTGATCATGACGCAGATGAATTATATAAAAAACTAGAAGATAGTTATAGAGAAAATGGTTATAACAATGTATATGTTGCAACTGTAGAGGGAGAAGTTACAATTGAAGATGTACTTTCAAATATTAAGGAAAATAACTATAAAAAAATAGTATTACAACCATTTATGTTAGTTGCAGGAGATCATGCGATAAACGATATGGCTTCAGATGAAGATGATTCTTGGAAGAGTTTAGTTTTAGAAGAAGGTTATGAAGTTGAGGTAAGAGTAAAAGGCCTTGGAGAATACGAAGGTATTCAAGATATGTATGTAGAACATTTAAAAGATCTAATGAAGGAATAATATGAAACTATATGGAATAGGAACAGGTCCGGGAGCAACGGACTTGTTAACATTAAGGGCAGTAAATAGTATTAAAGATTCTAGTATAATATTTGCACCAAACAATAGAGGTAAGAACATGGCAGTTGATACATGTGAAGAATTTATTGAAGAAAAAAAAGTAAATCTTATAGATTTTCCAATGGGAGAAGTTACTAGAGAGGATTATAAGAATGCAGCAAAAACAATATATGAGGACTTAAAAAAATATAAAGTAGGATCTTTTTTAACAATTGGAGACTCTATGATATATAGTACTTTCATATATATAGCTCAAGAATTAATGGAAATAGACAACACTGTTGAAATAGAAATAGTACCAGGCATACCATCTTTTGTTGCAAGTGCTGCAAGAGCACAAGTTCAACTTACAGAAAAGTCTGAAAACTTTTTACTATGTGATGAATTTGATGAGAAAGCTTTAGAAATAGCAGATTCAATAGCAATATTAAAAACATTTAAAAATAAAGAAGAGATATTAGAAGGATTAGAGAGAAATAATTTTTCTTATAACTACATCAAAAAAGTAAGTTTACCTGAAGAAGAAATATTTGATGAGACAAGAAAAGATGAAATTTTAAATGACAAAAATTATATGTCTCTAATTTTAGGCAAAAAAAAATAAGAGGTGAAACTATTATGTTACACGGGGGAGATACACTTTCATATGAAAAATATTATGATGGTGAGTTACTTGATTTTAGCAGTAATATAAATCCATTAGGGGTTCCTAAAGGCTTAGAAGAGGAACTTATAAAAGGATTTAAAACTTTAACTAGCTATCCTGATATTAAGTATAGAGAGTTAAAAACATCAATAAAAAATTATCTAAATTGTGATTACGAAAATGTGGTAGTAGGTAACGGAGCAATGGAGGTTATAGATAGCTTTATTATGCTATCTGAAAGGGTAATAACAACAACACCAGCATTTGCAGAATATAGCCTAAGGGCAGAAGTTCATAAAAAAGAAGTTGTAAAATTAGAATACAAAGATGATTTTTCTATAGATATAGAAAAATTAAAAGATACAATAAAAGAAAGAGACACTTTAGTATTAGGTAATCCTAATAATCCAACAGGTCTTAGAATTCCTAAGGATACATTACTTGAAATATATAAAATAGTAGTAGATAATAATGCATTTTTGGTGTTGGATGAGGCATTTTTTGAATTTGCACCCAAAGATTATGATTCAATAGAATTATTTAAAGAGAATGATTATAAAAATATAGGAATAATAAGAGCAGCAACTAAATTTTTTGCTCTGCCAGGTATAAGACTTGGATATGGATGCACATCTAAAGAATTAGTTAAGGAGATAGAGTTTAACCAAATGCCTTGGAGTATAAACTCTTTAGCTGATATTGCAGGCCAATATATATTTAAGAATACAGAATATATTTTAGAATCATCAAAGTATATAAATGAGCAAAGAGAATATCTATTAGAAAATTTAGAAAAATATGATTGGATTAAGGTGTATAAAACACATACTAATTATATATTAATTAAATTAAATCAATATGATGAAGATTATATATTTGACTACTTTGTTAGAAAAGGAATTGTAATTAGAAAGTGCTCAAGCTTTAAAGTTTTAGGTAAAAATCATATTAGAGTAGCTATAAAAGACAAAAACTCTAATGACAAACTGTTACGAGTATTCGATGAGTTTGAAAAGGAAGAAATTAAATGAAGACAATAATGATTACTGCACCATCAAGTAATACTGGAAAGACAACCTTAACACTTGGGTTATTAAGAAATTTAAAAGATAGAGGTTTGGATATAACAGGGTTTAAAACAGGACCAGACTATATAGATCCTTTATATCATCAAGTAGCATGCGGTAATAGAAGTGGAAATTTAGATATTCATATGATGGGTGAAGAAGGGATAAAACAGGCTATTTCAATTAGTCGAAATGATTATGCAGTAGTTGAAGGAGCTATGGGTTATTTTGATGGAACTTATAATACATATGAGAGTTCTAGTTTTCATATATCAGAAATATTAGATATACCAAGTATTTTAGTTTATACGCCTAAAGGAGAGATGTTTAGCGCTATTCCAAAAATTAAAGGTATGCAGGACTTTTCTAATGGTAGAATTAAGGGAATCATATTAAATAAGACAAGTAAGAGAGTTTACGAAATGCTGAAAGAGCAAATTGAAAATTATACAGATCTAGAAGTATTAGGTTATGTAGAAAAAGATGATTTGTTTGAAATACCATCTAGATATTTAGGTTTATTACAGCCACATGAAAATAAAGATTTAACTGAGCTAATAGAGACTATTAGCAAGAAAATAGAGGAAACAGTAAATGTTGATAAATTAATCGGATTGATGAAAGAAGTAGAAGTTGATAGATTTATATATCCAGCAAATAAGGATATAACTGTTGCAATAGCTATGGATAAAGCCTTTAATTTTTATTATACAGAAGATTTGAAACTTTTTGAAAATACATGTAATGTTACCTATTTTTCTCCACTAGAAGATGATTATCTGCCTAAGTGTGATTTACTATATATATCAGGAGGATATCCTGAACTTTATAAGAAAGAATTGGCAGAAAATAAAAGTATGTTAGAAAGCATAAAAAATTATGCTGAAAATGATGGATTTATTTATGCTGAAGGTGGAGGCATGATGTATTTAACGGAATCAATAGATGATGTTAAAATGTGTGGTGTATTAAAAGCAAAATCAGAAATGACAGATAAAACCCAAAAATTTGGATATACTTACACAGAATTAAAAGAAGATTTATTCTTGGGTAAAAAGGGAGATATTTTAAGAAGTAAAGAGTTTCATAAATCAATTATAAAATCAGATAGTGAAAATATTTTTACTATATCAAAACCAATGAGTGATAAAACATGGGAATCTGGTTATAGATATAAAAATGTAGTGTGTTCGTATTCGCATTTAAATTTTTTAGGAAATTTAAATGCTTTTGATAGTCTACTTAAGAGCGTAAA
>CAYPYI010000006.1:45251-49709 GCA_964415085.1 uncultured Tissierellaceae bacterium | reverse complement strand
GGAAAAACTCAATCGGTTATTTCAACACAATATAGTAAATTTATGTTAATATATCTATTAGGAAGCTTTTTATTATTAATTATATTTAGCATATATAAAGACTATAATGTGATTAAAAAATATCCGGAAATATTAAAAGAAACAGGTAAATCACCATCAAACTTTAAAAAAGACTTTGGAGAAAATCTTGTGATATTTAATATGGGACTTATGGGAATTTTATCTATAATTTATGTATTAATATCAAAAGGAGATTTTAATGGTCCTATAGCAGCAGGAATTTTTACAGCAGTAGGCTTTGCTGCGAGTGGTAAACATTTAAAAAACACAATACCTGTACTAATAGGAGTATTTTTAATGGCAAAAATAAGCACTTTAGATCCATCAAATACAAGCGTTATCATGGCAGGATTATTTGGAATGACAATAAGTCCAATTGCAGGAGAGTTTGGCTTCTTATTTGGTGTAATAGGTGGTATGCTTCATGTTTCAGTTGGAAGAAATATTATAAATATTCATGGGGGATTAAACCTTTATAATAATGGCTTTTCAGGTGGAATAGTAGCAGCATTTTTACTTCCACTTTGTAGATTAATAAAAAGCAGTAAGTGTTCAAATATCAAGGAGGTATAATAATGATAAATAAAGAAAGATTACTTAACAGATTTTTAGAGTATGTACAAATTGATAGTCCAACAAAAGAAGAAAGAGATTTTGCAGAACATCTAATGAAGGAAATGGAAGAAATTGGATTCGAAGTTAGAATGGATAATGCAGGAGAAAAAGTTGGAAGTAATTCAGGTAATGTTATAGGTAAGTTAAAAGGAAATACAGATGGAGATACAATACTTTTTAGTGCACATATGGATACAGTTTCTCCAGCAAGAGGAATAAAACCTGTAATTAAAGATGGAGTAGTTTATAGTGATGGAACAACTGTTTTAGGAGGAGACGATAAATCAGGAGTTGCAGCTATATTAGAAGGAGTACAATCTATAGTTGAAAGTGGAGTAGACCATGGAGATATAGAAGTAGTATTCTCAATCTTTGAAGAAGGTGGATTATTCGGAGCTAAAAACTTAGAATATGATAAACTAGAAGCAGAATATGCAGTAGTTTTAGATAGTGGTGGAAAACCAGGAGAAATAATAACACAAGGACCAGCACAAAATAAAATAAATGTTACATTTGTTGGTAAAAAAGCGCATGCAGGTCTTGCACCAGAAGATGGAATATCAGCAATTCAAATGGCAGCAGAAGCTATAAACAATATGAATCTTTTAAGATTAGATGAAGAAACTACAGCAAATATAGGAACAATTTCAGGTGGAGTTGCTACTAATATTGTTGCAAGTGAGGTTACTATAACATCAGAAACAAGAAGTTTAGATAATGATAAACTGCAAAAACAAGTAGATCATATGGTTAAATGCTGTGAAGATGCTGCTGAAAAATTTGGTGGTAAAGCTGAAATAGAAGTAATAGATGCATATAAAGCATTTAAAGTTGAAGAGGATGCACCAATAGTAAAAAGAGTTAAAGAAGCATTTACTGAGCTTGGAATCGAAGCTCGTACAGCTAAATCAGGTGGTGGAAGTGATACAAATATATTAAATGGAAATGGTATTGCGGCTGTAAACTTAGGAGTAGGTATGTCAAAAGTTCATACTACTGATGAGTTTATAAAAATAGAAGATATAGAAACTTCAGCAAAAGCAGTAACTGAAATAATTAAGAAATTCGCTTAATATATTTATAAAAGATATAAAAATAAGTGTGGACAGATGTCACACTTATTTTTTTTGTGTAAAATTCATGTAAAAAAGTAGTAATACATATGTAAATAATGTGTAAAATAAGCCAAAATCGTTGACAATAAGTAATTAGAAATGTAAAGTAGATATTAAATTATTACGTGTATGTAATAATGCATTAAATAACTAAAGGGGGTTTTTTATATGAGTAGTAAAAAGAAAGATGCTCAAGAAGTTTCAGGATTTTTGAAAAAAGTTGAGCAAATAGGAAACGCTTTACCACATCCAGCTATGATTTTTGTTATCTTATCTATTATAGTTATTTTAGTTTCTGCGGTTGTAGCTTCTAAGGGAGTATCAGAAACTTACATGGATGCTAAAAAAGGTGAAATGGTAACAGTAGAAGCGGTATCACTTCTTAATGCAGATGGATTAAGACATATATTTAATTCAGCTACAAAAAACTTTACAAGTTTTGCCGCATTAGGAACTGTATTAGTTGCAATGCTAGGGGTAGGTGTTGCAGAATATTCAGGTCTTATGAACACGTCACTAAAAAAACTGTTAGTAGGAGTCAATCCTAAGTTTTTAACCGCAATTGTAATTTTTGCAGGAATTTTATCAAATGTTGCCTCAAGTGCAGGGTATGTTTTAGTAGTTCCTTTAGGGGCAATGATGTTTGCAGCAGCAGGAAGACATCCAATAGCAGGGATTGCAGCAGCTTTTGCTGGGGTTTCTGGAGGATTTTCTGCAAACCTTATCTTAGGTACAACAGATCCGCTATTAGCAGGTATTACAAATGATGCACTTATGAGTGCAGGGATAGACTATGAAATAGCAGCAACAGCTAACTGGTATTTTATGATAGCATCCACATTTATGTTAACAATACTAGGAACATTTATTACAGAGAAAGTTGTAGAAAAAAACCTAGGAGAATATCACGGCAGCTATGTTCCTGATAATGAAGAAATTACATCTGTAGAAAATAAGGGTTTAAGAAATGCAGGTATAGCACTGTTACTTTTTGTAATATTAATGGGCTTTTTAATGTTTGGTGAAAATGCTGTATTTAAAATGCCAGAAGCAGATGGTAGTATGACTTTAAAAACATTTATGAGTAATGGGTTATTATTTATGATTTTATTATTATTTTTAATACCAGGAGCAGTTTATGGTAAAACAGTAGGAACTATTAAAAATAGCTCAGACTTAGTAAAAGGTATGACAGCAGGAATGAAAAGTTTATCTGGATATTTAGTATTAGCATTTTTTGCAGCTCAATTTGTAAATTATTTTGGAGAAACGAATTTAGGAATACTTTTATCAGTAAAAGGTGCTAGATTCTTAGAAAACATAGGATTTACAGGAATACCTTTAATAGTATCCTTTGTATTAGTATCAGCATTCCTAAATTTATTTATGGGTTCAGCATCAGCAAAGTGGGTAATAATGGCACCAATATTTGTTCCAATGTTCTTTAAACTTGGTCTTAGTCCAGAACTTACTCAAGTTGCATTTAGAATAGGAGACTCAACAACAAATATAATAACTCCACTTATGAGTTATTTTGCAATGATAGTTACATTTGCACAAAGATATGATGAAGATAGTGGACTTGGAACACTAATATCAACAATGCTTCCATATTCAGGAGCATTCTTATTAGCATGGACACTTCTTATGATAGTTTGGTATTCAGTAGGGCTTCCATTAGGACCAGGAGCATTTATTCACGTATAAGATATATAAATAAAATTAAGAAAGTATGTGTATTCATACTTTCTTAACCTAGTTTATAAATTGTTATAAGATAGGTTAAGAAAATAGGAGGGATAAAATGATAAATCAAGATAGATTAGTTAAAAGATTCATAGACTATGTTCAAATTGATAGTCCTACAAATTACGAGTTAGACTTTGCAAATCATTTAATAAAGGAATTAGAGAATTTAGGATTTGAAGTTGAGATGGATGATGCTGGTGGAAAAGTAGGTGGAAATAGCGGAAATCTAATAGCTAAATTAAAAGGTAAAAAAGAAGGTCAAACTATTTTATTTAGTGCACACATGGATACAGTATCTCCTGGAAGAGGTATAAAACCTGTAATCAAAGATGGCATTATATATAGTGATGGAACAACTGTTTTAGGTGGAGATGATAAAGGTGGTGTAGCATCTATATTAGAAGGTATAGAATCATTATTAGAAGAGAAAATAGATCATTGTGATATAGAAGTTATATTTACTGTCTATGAAGAAGGTGGATTATTTGGAGCTAAAAATTTAGATTTTACTAAATTAAATGCAAAAAATGCATATGTTTTAGATAGCAGTATGAAACCTGGAGGAATAATAGTAAAGGGACCAGCTCAGACAAAAATAAATGCTAAATTTATAGGAAAAAAAGCTCATGCAGGTGTAGCTCCAGAAGAAGGAATTTCTGCCATACAAATTGCATCAAGAGCAATTGATAGGATGAATCTTTTAAGAATAGATGAGGATACGACGGCTAATATTGGTCTTATTAGTGGAGGAGAAGCTACTAATATAGTTCCAGAAACTGTTGAAATTAAAGGGGAAGTTAGAAGTCTTGATGACGAAAAATTAAAAAAACAAGTAGAACATATAGTTTCATGTTGTAATATGGCGGCTAAAGATTATGGGGCTGAAGTAGAAATTGATGTGATAGATTCATATCCAGCA
>CAYPYI010000006.1:0-45151 GCA_964415085.1 uncultured Tissierellaceae bacterium | reverse complement strand
GTATATTCAAAATAAAATAAAGTTAAAGCTCTTATTATTATAAATAATAGGAGCTTTTTTTAGGTTTTGAGTTATTTTTAATAAAATTTTCATTTAAAGTTTTATATTCTTCCGTAAAATATCCTCTAGCATTGTAAGAACAAACATTAATACATTTACCACAAGCAATACATTTATCTTGATCCATTACAAATGGATTATCAATGGATATTGCATGAACTGGGCAAAAAATAATACATTTATTACATCTTGTACAATTTAAATTTGCTGTAGGATAAAGCTTAGTCTTAGTGTATTTTTTATACTCCTTATTGCCTGGAACTGAAAATTCATTAAAATTCTTAGAAGAGAGTTTATCAGTAGAAAGTCTTAAAAATTCCTTTAATAAATCTAAATCTTTTTCATTAGGTCTATTTTTTCCTACTTCTGGGAAAATAGAATGCCTTGCAACAATACTACAACATCCTAAAATAATAAAAGATTTATTTTCAAGCAAAGTTTTCATTTCAATTAATGAATCATCAAAATCTCTATTACCATATGTTTGTAAGATAATACAAGGGGTCTTGTTTCCTTTTATATTTTCTATACTTTCCATAAGATATTTAGGAACCCTTCCAGAATACACAGGAAAAGATATAATTAGTAAATCATCCTTAGTATAAAGAAGTTCAGAATTAATAGGGCTTAAAGATAAATCAATATCTTTCTTAATAACCGAATTTTTTAAAATTTTATTAATGTAAGTTCTAGAAAAATAGGCAATTTCTTTAGTATTTCCACTTCCACTAAAAAAAATGCTAGATATATTCATAAAATCATCTCCTTAAAAAAAGGCCAGATACATTACGTACCTGACCTTTAAAATTAGTTATTTAAAACAATACCTTTAATATTGTAATTATTTTCTGTAAATAAATCTCTAATTTGCTTAATATGCTCTCTTCCATTTGTCTCAACTGTTACTTCTAAATTTATATTAGTGAATATATTTTCGCAATTCTTAGCACTATGTCTAATTGAAATAATATTTCCACCGGTTTTAGCAAGAAGAGAAGATACTTTTTCTAATTGGCCAGGTTTATGTGGAACTTCAACTGTAAATGAGAATAATCTGCCATTTAAAACTAAACCTTTATCTATTAATGATGAAATCGCTAGAATATCTATATTACCACCACTAATTAGAGATACAACATTTTTTCCTTCAGCTTTTAATTTTAAACTTGCAGCTACAGATAAAGATCCA
This sequence comes from uncultured Tissierellaceae bacterium, assembly GCA_964415085.1. Classification (GTDB taxonomy): domain Bacteria; phylum Bacillota; class Clostridia; order Tissierellales; family Tissierellaceae; genus CAYPYI01. The sequence continues at coordinate 43,902 of CAYPYI010000006.1, read as the reverse complement.
GAATTTTCTGAAATTATCTTATGTCTTTGAATTAAATCTGTAAACACACTCATTACCTCAAAATCGGTTACAGTAATAACTTCGTCTACATACTCTTTGGAAACTAAGAAAGTTAAATCTCCCGGAGTTTTAACAGCGGTACCATCAGCTATTGTGTTTACTGTATCAAGAGTAACTACTTTATCTTCCTTTAAAGAATCTTTCATACAGCTTGCTTCTTGTGGTTCAACACCTATTATTTTTATACTAGGTTTAATTTGTTTAGCAGCCATAGCAACCCCACTTACTAAGCCACCACCACCAATAGGAACAAGTATGTAATCAGCATCTTTACATTGTTCTAATATTTCAAGAGCTATAGTTCCTTGGCCCTCAATAACATCAGCATCATCAAAAGGATGCACAAATGTATAACCATGTAAATTTTTAAGTCTTAAAGCTTCTTCATAAGCATCATCATAGCAATCTCCATGTAGGATAACATTTGCATCAGGATTAAAGTTTTTTGTAGATTGAACTTTAATTAATGGTGTTGTTTCAGGCATTAAAATTGTAGCATTTACGCCTAAAGCTTTAGCGGCATATGCAACCCCTTGAGCATGATTACCAGCAGATGCAGTAATAATTCCTTTAGCCTTTTCTTCTTCAGTTAGCTTAGATACCTTGTTAAAAGCACCTCTAATTTTAAATGATCCTGTCATTTGTAAATTTTCTGGTTTTAAATATACATTATTTCCAGATAATTCACTGAAGTAGCTACTATAGATAAGACTAGTATCTACTAGTATGTCATCCAATCTTTCTTTTGCTTGGGAAAAGTTTATTTCCTTTTCAATGTTTATTAATTCACTGGTCAATTTAATTCCCCCTTAATATGATTAGTAATAACTATAGTTTAATCTTAGCATTTACAAGGTAAAATGTAAATAATATTAGAAAGTTATAGGTATATATAGTATACTTAAAACAAAACTATCTAATGATTATTATAGAAATGAGGGGTTTAGAATTGTTAGCACAAGCGAATATAGGAGTAAAGATTCTTTTTTTATTTGTGGCTGGATTCTTTTCAGCTTTTATTGATTCAATAGCTGGTGGCGGTGGAATGATTAGTATACCAGCTTATTTTATTGTAGGATTTCCTGCACATTATACTTTAGGAACAAATAAGTTTTCTGCAACAAGTGGTTCTCTCGTAAGTAGCATTAATTTTGCTAAATCAGGTAAGACAGATAAAGAAATATTAAAAGTAATATTACCATTTACATTTATTGGAGCAATACTAGGAGTTAAGGCTGTATTATATTTAGACTCAAATGTATTAGAGCCAGTAGTACTTACTTTGTTGCTTGTGGTAGGATTAAATAGTATATTTTCAAAAAAGATGGGGCTTGAAGATACATACACTGGCGTAACAAAGAAAAATTTAATATTAGGAGCATTATTAGGATTTATATTAGGTTTTTACGATGGCTTTTTTGGACCAGGAACAGGATCATTAATCATTTTTGGACTTATTAAAATTTACGGATTTGACTTTGTAAGAGCAAGTGGAAATGCAAAGGTAATGAATCTAACAAGTAATGCAACTTCACTTATAATGTTTGCATTAAATAGAAAAATATATTATTTAATGGGTATACCAATGGGACTTGCTATGATACTAGGAGCTATTGCAGGATCTAAACTAGCAATAAAGGAAGGTTCTAAATTTGTAAGGCCAGTTTTTGTTGTAATGACATTAGCAGTTGCAGTGAAAATATTTTATCAGATGTTATTTTAGAAAGAGGAGATTTAATTGAAATTTTTAATACCAGCAATAATAGGTTCTATAATAGGTTACTTTACAAATTGGATAGCTATTAGGATGCTTTTTAGGCCTTATACAGAAAAGAGAATATTTGGATTTAAAATACCATTTACTCCAGGGCTTATTCCAAAAGAAAGATATAGAGTTGCTAGAAGTGTTGGGGATACAGTAGGTAATTACTTGTTAACAAAGGAACAATTTGAGCAGTTACTAAAAGAAGAAAAAACAAGTAATGCATTAAAACACTTACTAATAAGTAAAAGAGATTCATATTCTGATAAGGATAAAAAAATAAAAGAAGTTTTAAATAAGCACACATCTTTAAATGATGAATATATTTATAATATGTGCAAAGAGATAATAAATAAAAGTATAAGTAGTATAGGAAAAGATGAAAACAAAATCAAACTTATGAATTTTTTAGAGAGCATATATGACGATGTTTCTATATATATTACTAAGAATGTAGAAGATAATTCTATAAATTATATAAAAGATATTTTAGAAAATAAAAATATAAATGAATATCTTTATTTTTTAATAAAAAACAGCAATAATAATAAAACAATTAATGATATTTTAAAAGATGAGTATAAAGAAGAAATCAATAGAATAATTGAAAATAATGAAGATAAGATTGTAAAATATTCAAGAGATCTTTTATATAAAGAAGAGATAAAAAGAAGTATTTCTAAATCAGTATTAAGTGTTATACAAATGAATGTAAGTCCATTAATAACAACGTTTATAAGTAAGGAAAGTATCAATACTAAAGTTATAAATGCCATTTACAACTTTATAGATGGTGAAGACTTTAGTATACTTATAAAAGAAATTATTGAGAATGCAAAATTAGAAATATATAAAATAAATATAAATTCAGTTAAAGATAGCTTTATAAAAGAGGTGGATAAAGATACATTTGATAAAGTTTTCTTTGATATAGCAGATAGTTTATTAAGAATTTATAATGATAAAAATTTAAATAAAAAACTTAGTTTGCTTATATCTAGTGAATTAAAAAAATTAAGGGTAAACAGTATATATAAGTCGTATAAATATATTATGGACTTTATAAATGATGAGAGTACAAAAGAAAAGTTATATTTATTTTTGTATAATAAAGTAAATGGATTATTAGATAAAGATATTACTTTCATAACAGAAAAAATAACAGATGAAAAAGTAGAAAGCTTAGTAGATAAATTATTCAATTATTTAAATGATACAGACTATGAAATAATAATTAATATACTTAATGTAGTTAACATTCCAAAGATAGTTGAAGATCAAATAAATAGTTTTGAGTTAGATTTTGCAGAAAAATTGATACTGGATATAGCAGGAAAAGAACTAAAAGCTATTACAAATTTAGGAGCACTTATTGGAGCAATAATAGGGCTTTTAAATCCATTAATTCAAATGATACAAATTTAAGAAGGAGTCTCCTTCTTAATTTCTTTATAAGCGTTGGGGGGAATAGTAGTGAAATTATTAGATATATTAAAAGGTGTAGATTATAAAGTAGTATCAAAAGATACTCAATTAGAAAGAGAAATTGTAGATATATGCTATGATTCAAGAAAGATAAAAGATAATACAATGTTTGTAGCTATACACGGAAAAACTTTAGATGGACATAAGTATATTAAAAATGCTTATGAAAATGGTAGTAGAGTTTTTGTTGTAGAAAAAGATGATGTAGAAATGCCAAAAGATAGCCTGGTTATTAAAGTGGAAAATGCAAGAAAGTTTCTATCAAAAGCTTCATGCAATTTCTTTAATGACCCTTCAAAAAAATTAAAAATAATAGGAATAACAGGAACAAAAGGTAAAACTACAACTAGTAATTATATAAAAACAATTTTAGAATCTGCTGGTAAATCAACAGGTATAATAGGAACAAATGGAATTATTTATAATGATAAAGAAGAAATAGCATATAACACAACTCCAGAGAGCTATGAGCTTCATAGAGTTTTTAATAACATGATAAATGATGGAGTAGAATATGTTGTAATGGAAGTTTCATCTTTAGGACTTCTTATGCATAGAGTAGATGATGTAGATTTTGATTTAGGACTATTTACAAATATTTCTCATGATCATATAGGACCAAAAGAACATGCGACTTTTGAAGATTACCTGGAATGTAAAATCAAGCTATTTAATCTTTGCAAAGTGGGTATAATAAACATAGATGACCAAGAAAGTAGTAAAATACTAGAAAAAGCTACTTGTGACTTTTTAACATACTCAATCGATATGACTTCTGATTTTCAAGCTATAAATCTAGTAAATGAGAAGAGTTTAAATCACTTAGGCGTTTCATTTGAAATAAAAGACAAAGATTTAAAATACTTTGTTTCATCTCCAGGTAAGTTTTCTGTATATAATAGCTTAGCAGCTATATCAACTTGTAAATATTTAGGTATAGAAGACGAATATATAAAGAAATCTTTAGAAGATATTCATGTATCAGGAAGAGTTGAAATCATTAAAGGAGTAAAGAAAGGTACAATCATATTAGACTATGCTCATAATGAAAGTAGTTTAAATAATGTACTTGATACTTTAAGGCAATATAATCCAAACAGATTAATATGCTTAATAGGTTCTGTTGGAGGAAGAGGAGTATCAAGGAGATATGAAATAGGAGAAGTAATAAGTAAAAAATGTGATGTTTGCATTTTAACATCAGATAATCCAGATTACGAAGATCCACAGCTTATAATAGAAGATATATTAAAAGGTTTTAAAAAGAGAACAAAATACATTATACAAACAGATAGAAAAGAGGCAATTAAAGAAGCTTTTGAGATGTTAGAAGATGGAGATATTTTATTACTTGCAGGAAAAGGTCATGAAGAATATCAAATTATAAGTGGTAAAAGAGAAGAACATAGTGATAAAGAAGTCATTCTAAGCCTACTAGACAAATAATTAGATACATATAAACATGCATTCATATGTATCTTAGTTTAAAGATATACAAAGTCAAATAAATATGGTATAATGTAATTGTAAATGTTAACAAAATATAACTAAAATATGGGGGTATTATTTTAAAATGAAGAAAAGAACATTATCATTATTATTAATATTAACATTAGTAATGACGTTTGCAGTTGGATGTGGAAAGAAAGATGAAGCACCAGAAACGCCAGAAGTAGAAGCACCAGGAGAAACAGAAGAAAAACCAGAAGAAACTGCATCAGAAGGTGAAATTGTTAAACTAGGTTTAGGAAAAGTAGCTAACGTAAAAGGAAACGACGCAGGTGAAAAACCAGCTAGTGGACAAATTGATGTTACTGCAGCAGCAATTGGTTTTGACGCTGATGGTAAAATTGTAAGTGTTACAATTGACACAGTACAAAACAAAGCTAAATTTGATGAAGAATTAAATTTAGAAACTGATAACTCAGAATTAGTAAAAACTAAAAAAGAGTTAAAAGACGATTATGATATGAGAAAAGCATCTGAAATCGAAAGAGAATGGTTCGAACAAATGGAAGATTTCGAAGCATGGATGATTGGTAAAACAGCTGAAGAAGTTATAAACATACCAGTTAAAGAAAGAGATGAAAATCATAAAAATGTACCAGATGTAGAAGAATTAACATCAACAGTTACTATAACTGTAGAAGGATATTTAGCAGCAGTTGAAGATGCATGGAACAACGCTGTAGATGTTGAAGGAGCTAGCAAAGTAGGTTTAGGTGTTTCATCAAGCATAGCTAAATCAAATGGTTTAGATGGAGATAAAATGCCAAAATTACAAGCAGACACTACATTAACTGCATTAGCTTTTGATGATGCTGATAAAATTGTTGGATCAATAATTGATACAGTTCAAACAAAAGTTGAATTTGATGCAGAAGGAAAAGTTACAACTGACTTAGAAGCAGAAGTATTATCTAAAAAAGAATTAAAAGATGATTATGGAATGAAAAAAGCATCAGGAATAGAAAAAGAATGGTTCGAACAAATCGAAGCATTTGAAGAATGGATGATAGGAAAAACTGCAGACGAAGTAACAGGTCTAGAAGTTAAAGAAGTAGATCCTAATCACCAAAACGTTCCAGATGTAGAAGAATTAACTTCATCAGTTACAATAACTGTTGAGTCATTCTTAGATGCAGTAGAAAAAGCAGATACAAATAAAAGATAATTAGACTATAAACAGCTTTGGTTAACCAAAGCTGTTTTTTTATTTATAAAATTAATATGTGATATAATAATTTTATAAATAAAATCCTTAGGGGGAATGAATATGTATGATTTACTATTAAAAGGTGGACGGGTTATTGATTACTCAAGCCAGATAGATGATTATATGGATATAGCAATTAAGGATGGCAAAATAGTAAAAATTTCTAAAAATATTAGTAACATAGATACTAAGGTATTAAAAGATGTAACAGGTAAGATTATATTCCCAGGTATCATAGATACACATGTTCATGTATCAAAGTGGCTAGGAGATAAAGAAGGGCATAAAATGTTAATCTTAAATGGAGTTACAACAGCCTTTGATTTTGCAGGACCAATAGAAGGAGTTCTTGAAATAGCTTCTAAGGAAGGATTAGGTATAAATTTAGCCTGTATAAACTATATTAGACCCGGTGATACAGTTAAAGATAATAACCCGTCAAAAGAAGAATTAGAGTCTTTTTTAGATGAATCATTAAAAAAGGGAGCACTAGGATATAAAATATTAGGTGGACATTATCCCCTTACTAAAGAATCTATTGAAAAAGCAATATATGTAGCTAATGAAAAAAAAGCTTATGTTGCAGCTCATGCTGGAAGTACAGATAATGGGTCAAATTATTTAGGTTTAGAGGAAATGATTAATTTATCTAAAGGGAAAAATCTACATATAGCCCATGTAAATAGTTATTGTAGAGGAGATATTTATAGTGATGAAAAAGAAGCGAATTTAGCATTAGAATTATTAAAAAACAATAAAAATATAATATCAGAATCTTACTTATCATCATATAATGGTACAAGTTCTAACTGTAAAGATAACATTCCAGAAAGTATGGTAACTATTAGATGTTTAGAAAGAAAATCTTATGATAAAACAGAAGATGGTTTAGCTAAGGCTATTAAAGATGGATATTGTTTTGTAAATGCAAGTATAGATAATGAGAATATTCTATTAACTAAAAGTGAGGGACTTGATTACTGGAATAAGAATGATCGAAAAGGTAGTATAAGCTTTCCAGTAAATCCTGCAATAAGTAGATATATTCTAGCTACAGGCAAAGATGAAGATTCTAAATTTATAGTAGATGCTTTTAGTAGTGATGGTGGTGGAATCCCTAGAAATGAAATTTTATATCAAGGGCTTAATCTGGTTAAGTTTGGAGCGATTGATCTTTTTGATTTTGTAGAAAAGTCATCATTCATACCTTCGAAAATGTTGGGACTTAATAATAAAGGATCAATTAAAGAAGGAAAAGATGCAGATTTAATAGTTGTAGATTATGAAAAAAATAGCGTATTTAAAACTATCATAAATGGTAAAATTATAATGGAGAATGGAAATATTTATCCAGAAAAATGTAAAATCATCACAACACATAAAGGCATTGATAATATAAAAAAATATAAGTTAGATGTAGAAGTTGTAGACTTAGAAAAAGATAGTCTATTATATAATAAAGAGTAATGTTAAAAGTAGCCTTTAGGCTACTTTATTTTAATTCTAGAATTTTTAAAGGACAACTATTAGCACAAATGCCACATTTCATGCATCTTGGATCATTAAATCTATTATTTTCATCAAAATTCTTATGGGGTTCTAACATAATAGGACATTTTTTAGAACATAATCCACATTCCTTACATTTATCCTTATCACTAATAGTAATAAGTTTATTTGTACTTTCATTAACTTTAAGTTTATTACCAAGTTTTAAAGAAGCTTCTTGCATAGTGCCCATAGGACAGAATTTACACCAAGTTCTAGGTGTAATAACTACTCCAAGTATACTTCCAATAATTAATACAGAAAGATAAGTACTAACGAAAACAAAACCTAATTTATCTAAAAATTCATATGTGTTCCAAAAAGTAAAAGCATTGATCATTTTATTTGAAAAATTATATATAAAGAATAGGAAAAACAATAACTGAAATAATTTAGATTTTAAAAATTTAGGTATATTTTTCTTTCTACTGATTGGGAATATAAACTTATCAAAAAAACTTCCGTGTGGGCAAAAATTACCACACCAATATTTCCCATTAAAAAAAGACATTATACTTAGACTTAGCATTATTAAAACAACTAAGAGTCCAAGCTTAGGAACCCATAATCCTCCTATAGCAACAATAAGTGTGAATATCCAGGCGTAATCATAAATATTTATTTTTTTGTTCAAAATTCTCTCTCCTCTCTATACCCCATAAGGGTATAGGAATATAATAACATATTTATAAAAAAAGTAAAGAATAAAAAAGCTTTATTAAAGTAGTACTGTACCTTGACTTATAAATATGATATTATAGTAGCTAAACTTAAAATTAAAACTAAATATTACAAGAAAAATTAAAAGGAGGATTAGTATGATAAAAGATTATACATTTAAGTTTTAAAAAGATAATAAGCCTGTATATAAGGCTAGTAAAAAAGAGGTTTTAAAATTTAAAACACTGGACTGCTTTTGCAATCAAGTAAAATCAGAAGAAGATGAAGTTGGTGAAATTGATTTTGATAAGGCTAATCCAGCAACAGGTCCTGTATATGTAAATGGATGTGAAAAAGGAGATATTTTAGTTGTTAAAATAATTGATATCGAAGTTGAAGATACTGGTTTTATAGCAACAATCCCAGAACTTGGGCCTTTAAATAAAAATATTGAACCTAGAACAAAAATGGTAAAAATAAAAGACAATAAAGCAAAATTTAATCAAGTAGAATTTGAAATAAATCCTATGATAGGAGTAATAGGAGTTGCACCTGAGGATGAAGATGTGCCATGTGGCATGTGGGGAAGTCACGGTGGTAATATGGATAATAAAAGAATAACAAAAGATACAACAATATATCTTCCAGTAAATGTAGATGGAGCTTTACTTCAAATAGGTGATTTACATGCATCAATGGGAGATGGAGAAATTTGTGGAACAGGTATAGAAATTTCAGGTATAGTTACAGTTGAAGTTGATGTAATAAAAGGTAAAGAAATCAAAAGACCGGTTCATGAAACAAAAACTCATTATTATACAATAGCAAATGCAAGAACATATGATGAGGCATTGAAATATGTAACTGAAGATATGCAGAAATTAATAATGGATGCATATGGTTGGGATGAAACTGATGCATATATGTATATGTCAGTTCAAGGAGATGTAGAGGTTGCTCAAGGAGTAAAACCATCACCAGGAGATCTTGTTTTACGTTTTAAAGTACCAAAAGTGGAGGGAATAAAACTTATATAATACAAAGGGGTGATTATATGAAGATAATAGAAGAATATGTTTATCATTTTACAAAAGAAAATAATCCAGTTTATGAACTTGATGAAAATGAAAAAGTGATTTTTAAAACTTTTGATTGTTTTACAAATCAAATAACTTCAAATGAAGACCTTATAGATTCAATAGATTATGATAAGGTAAATCCAGCTACAGGACCTGTATATATAAAAGGGGCAAAAGCTGGAGATGTAATAAAAGTAAATATTGAAAAAATAGAAGTTGCAGATAAGGGAGTAGCACTGACTATACCAGGTGTTGGTCCACTTGATGATATAGTAGAAACTAGAACTAAGGTTTTAGAAATAAAAAATGGTAAAGTAGAATTTAATGATATAAATTTTGATATAAATCCAATGATAGGAGTTATTGGAGTAGCACCAAAAAATGGTAAAATATCCTGTGGATTATCAGGAGATCATGGTGGAAATATGGATAATAAAAAGATAGTGGAAGGAACTAGCGTTTATTTTCCAGTAAATGTAGATGGGGCCTTACTTCAGATGGGAGATTTACATGCGGTAATGGGTGATGGTGAAATTTGTGGTACAGGTTTAGAAATACCTGGAGAAGTTACAATAAGTGTAGAAGTTATAAAAAATGCTAATTTAAATAGACCATTACTAGAAGATGATAATAATTATTATACAATAGCAAGTGCAAAAACTTATGAAGAAGCAGTAGAACTTGCAAGTAAAGATATGCAGGAGTTGATTTCTAAAAGCTATAGTTGGGATATAACAGATACATTTATTTATATGTCACTTCAATCTGATGTTGAAATATGCCAAGGAGCAAGACCATCTGATTGGGATATAATAGTTAGAGTTAAAGTACCAAAATTAAAAGATAAAAAATTAATATAAAAAAAAGAACTTGTAATATTACAAGTTCTTTTTTTATGGTCGGGGTGAAAGGATTCGAACCTTCGGCCCCCTGGTCCCAAACCAGGTGCGCTACCAAACTGCGCCACACCCCGATGTTTTATGTACTATTTAGTTATTTTAAAATTGGTCGGGGTGAAAGGATTCGAACCTTCGGCCCCCTGGTCCCAAACCAGGTGCGCTACCAAACTGCGCCACACCCCGATGCTTTATGACGACTATTTTAGTATATGAAAAATTGAAGAAATTTGCAATCCTTGAATTTCGACTTTATAGACGATTAAGAACGATTAACAAGATATATTCCTATTTTACTATAAATATCTAACTAAAGCAAATGATAAAATCAATTTGACCAGATACTTATAATATGATAGTATTTAGTTAATTGAATATTACCTTATTAAGAGTGATGGAGGGAATGGACCCGTTGATATCCGGCAACCTGTATTAATACAAAGGTGCTAAATTCCACAGATTTAATCTGAAAGATGAGGTTTAGAGCGGACCTTTTCCTTTGGAGAAGGTTTTTTTAAATTTATTTTAAATCTTAGAGGTATTTATTCTTTAATAATATATAAGGGAGTGTTTTAAGTGACAAAATGGTTATTTACTTCTGAATCAGTAACAGAAGGGCATCCAGATAAAGTAGCAGATCAAATTTCTGATGCTATACTTGATGCTATTTTAGAAAAAGATCCGTATGGAAGAGTAGCTTGTGAAACACTAGTTACAACAGGAATGGTTATGTTAGCTGGAGAAATCACAACAGACTGTTATGTAGATATGCAACAAATTGCTAGACAAACAGTAGAAGAAATTGGATATACACGTGCAAAATATGGTTTTGACGCAGAAACTTGTTCAGTATTAGTTTCAATAAATGAGCAATCACCAGATATTGCTATGGGTGTAAATGAAGCATTGGAGAAAAAAGAAAATAGTGCTGATGAATTTGATACAATAGGCGCAGGAGATCAAGGTATGATGTTTGGATATGCTTGTAACGAGACTAAAGAATATATGCCTCTTCCAATATCATTAGCGCATAAATTATCAAGAAGATTAAGTGAGGTTCGTAAAGATGGAACGCTTGAGTATTTAAGACCAGATGGTAAAAGTCAGGTTACTGTAGAATATGAAGACGGAAGACCTTTAAGGGTTGATAGTGTAGTAGTATCTACTCAACATGATGATGAGGTATCTTTAGAAACAATAAGAGAAGATATAATAAAACATGTAATAAAAGAGGTTGTAGATGAAAATCTAATAGATGAAAATACTAAGTACTATGTAAACCCAACAGGTAGATTTGTTATCGGTGGACCAATGGGTGATGCAGGATTAACAGGAAGAAAAATAATTGTAGACACTTATGGTGGTATGGGAAGACATGGTGGAGGAGCTTTCTCAGGAAAAGATCCAACAAAAGTTGATAGATCAGCTTCATATGCAGCAAGATTTATAGCTAAAAATATTGTAGCAGCAGGACTTGCAGATAAATGTGAGATAGGACTTGCTTATGCAATAGGAGTTGCAAGACCATTATCAATATATGTAGATACTTTTGGAACGGGCAAAAAATCAGATGAGGAAATTATAGAAATAATAAATAGTAACTTTGATTTAAGACCTGCAGCGATAATAGAAAATCTTAACTTAAGAAGACCAATTTATAAACAAACAGCAAGTTATGGACATTTCGGAAGAGATGATTTAAACTTACCTTGGGAAGAAATAATTGATCTTAAATATTAATTTTTAAATTAAGAATATTATATTGATTATAAAAAAGCCCTTATTTAAAGGGCTTTTTAAGTATCAATTATTATCTTTATCAGAATCTTTAGCTTGTTTAAAATTATCAATAGATTTTCTAAAGCTTCCACTTAATTTTGGTAATTTTTTAGGACCAAAAATAATTAAAACAATTACTAATATAACAACTAATTCCAGGATTCCTATTTTATGCAAATTAAACCCTCCTTATTTCAAGAATATCAATTCACTACTAGGAAAATTGATATAGATTTTATCATCAATATTAAAATTAGAAAAATTAATATTATCTAACTTTATATATAGGTTTTTATTATTTTTCTCAATAAGTAGAAGTTTATGATTGATCTCATCAATAATACCAGCTACCTTAAATTCATCATATCCTTCTTTGTATATATTACTTAGAGAAATTTTATCTTCTTTTATACCTACATAATTATACTTATTCAAATCATCTTCTTTAAAATCATCTTCTTTAAAATCATCTTCTTTAAAATCATCTATATTAAAAGATGTACCCCAGTCTATAGCTTCAATTGATGAGTTTGATATTTTAAATTTAGATATATTTTTATAACCTATTAAAATAGCTGAGTTTAGGGTTTTAGGATGATTAAATATACTAAATTTATTATTAGATTCTTTAATACTACCTCTATCCATTACAGAAATATTATCAGAAAGTCTAAAGACCTCATCTTTATTGTGAGATACATATAATACAGGACCTGTAAACTTTTTAATAATACCACTTAATTCTTTTTCCATACTCCATTTTAAATGTTCATCTAATGCTGAAAAAGGCTCATCAAGCATTATTATTTCAGGTTCATTAATCAACATTCTTGCAAGAGCAACTCTTTGCTGTTGACCTCCAGAGAGTTGATTAGGATAATGATTTTCTAAGCCATTTAATGAGAAATCAGAAATAAGATTATCAACGAATTTTATATTTTTCTCATCTTTAACACCAGCAATAATATTTTCTTTTAAGGTCATATTAGGAAAAAGTGCATAGTTTTGAAATAGTAAGCCAACATTTCTTTCTTGTGGAGGTAAATTAATATTATTTTCGCTATCAAATAGAACTTTTCCATTTAATATTATTTTTCCGCTATCTGGTTTTTCAATGCCAGCTATACATTTTAAAGTCATACTTTTACCACAACCCGATGGTCCAAGAAGTGCTAAAACTTCATTATCAGATGTAAAAGAAACATCTAATTTAAAATTACCAAGTTTCTTTTTAATATTTACACAAATAATTTTAATTACCTCCTTTACTTAGATTGTCATTTACATCAAATCTATTCATAAAAAGAATAATAAGAAAAGAAATACTAGACATAAATATTACCCACTTATACGCAAGTGTTCTATTGCCAGCTTGTACAGCAGAATATATTGCAATAGACATTGTCTGTGTTTTTCCAGGTATATTACCTGCAATCATTATTGTGGCACCAAACTCTCCTAATGCTCTAGCAAAGGTTAAAATTGTTCCTGCTAAAATACTTGAAAAACAATTTGGAAGAATAATTTTCTTGAAAATTTTACTCTCTTTCATACCTAAAGTTCTAGCAACATATACTAAATTCTTATCAAACTGTTCAAAAGCACCTCTGCTAGTTCTATACATTAAGGGAAAAGAAACAACAGTCGCAGAGATAACAGTAGCAGCTTGAGAGAAAATAATAGTTTTATTAAAATTTAATAAAAATTTTCCTATAAGACTATTTTTACCTAGTAATATAAGTAAAAAGAATCCAACAACCGTAGGTGGTAGAACAAGAGGTAGAGTTAAAATGCCATCAATAAAACCTTTACCTTTATTTAAATTACTAACAAAATAAGCTAAATAAATCCCAATAAAAAAACTAATAAATGTAGATATAATAGCCGCCTTTAGTGAAATCACTAAAGGCGACAAAACAGATATATTCATTAGTTCATCTCAAATCCATAGGATTTAAATATTTCTACAATTTCATTAGTAGATAAAAAGTTTATAAATTCTTTAGCTATATCTTCATTGTTAGTTCCTTTTACAACTGCAACTGGATAAGTAACAAGCTTATGGCTACCTTCTGGTGCTGAAGTTATTATTTCTACTTTATCAGAAGTATATGCATCTGTAGCATAAACAATACCTAAATCTACCTCACCACTTTCAACCCAAGCCAAAACAGTTCTTACATCACTTGCAAAAATTAATTTATCCTTAATATCTTCATTAATACCTAAATTGTTAAATATTTCTTCACTATATTGTCCAACTGGAACACTAGCAGGATCTCCTATAGCAATTTTTTTAATATCATCATTAGTTAAATCTTCAAATGATGAAACATCTAAATTACTTCCTTCTGGCTTTATTAGAACTACTTCATTTACTAAAAGAGTTTTTCTACTATCACTTATTATATTTTCTTTTTCTTCTAAAGCGTCCATTTGCTTTTCAGCAGCAGACATAAAAATATCAACAGGAGCTCCTTCTTCTATTTGGGCTTGTAGTGCACCAGAGCTATTAAAAGTAAAAACTAATTCAACATTTTCATTTTCTTTTTCAAAAGATTGTTTTATTTCATCCATAACATCTGTAAGACTAGCAGCTGCGGCAATTGTAAGCTCAACCTTATCCTCTGCATTTTCTTTACTTATATTATCATTATCTTCTTTTTTATTATCATTACCACAAGAAACAAGCAATGAAAGTGATAAAACTAAAATTATTAAAATGGTTAACATATTTCTCTTTTTCATTATGTAGCCTCCTAATTAATCTTCTTTAGTTTCTCCTTTTACAGCTGTTTTTATTTCTTCATCAACTTTATTAACGCTTCCACGGAATTTATTTACAGCATCTCCCATAGATTGTGCTAATTCAGGAAGTTTACTTGGTCCGAATATTACTAATGCAATAAAAAATATTAATAATAATTCTCCCATGCCTAATTTACTCATAAACATATTTTCACTCCTTACTAATTAATATTTTGTCATTATTTGTATATATTAAAGGTTGGCTAGATAGTATTCTAGCTACAATACAAATCCCATAAAAGTTAGCAAGTTCTATTGCTAAGCTACTTGGTCTTTTAAGCGATACTACTACAGGTATACCCATAACTGCAGATTTAAGAAGCATATCTAAGGATATTCTACCAGTAGTAGCAATAAAACAATTAGATAGGTCATAATTATTCATTAAAAAATCTCCTACTGCTTTATCTACAGCACAGTGCCTACCGATATCTTCTTTTAAGGAAAAATTATTTTCGGAATCTTTTATAATAGCTGCATGAACTCCACCTGTTTCTTTATATAAGGGAGCATTATCTACCATATATTTAGCGGTCTCATGTATTAAATTTAAATCAAAGCTTATATCATTTCTAACCTTGTTAATTTTATATATATTATCATTAAAGTTATTTATAGAAGAAACACCACTTAGTATAAATTTAGGAACACTAAATTGCTCTTCAGCTTTGATTAATTCGCTAGTAAATACATTTATTTTTAAATTCTCATAATCAACAGATATATCTATAATCTTTTCAACATTAGATATAACTCCACGGGTTAATAAATGACCAATTCCCAAAATTTCAAGATTATATGGACTGCATAAAAAAGTTGTAATATGTTCGTTATTAAGCCATAACTCAACAGCAGACTCTATTGCGATGGGTAAATTATCCATGTTATTAATTATAATCACATCCTTTATATCTTTGGATTGATTATAATTGATAAAAAATAAATTTGCAATAGATATATTTTTATTTGTCATTATAAAATGTTGAAGTTTCAAGCTTATGCTTGTAATACAATCTTAATGTAAAATATGGGTAAAATTTAACAAAATAATTGACTGGACTAAAGTTATTAAATATAATTGCAGTGTGAGCTATTTTTTTCACAAATGAATGTAAATTGAAAATTTATGTTTGACAAACGCGTGGGTTGAAAACGTATCGTTTGCGTTGCTTACAAAGAGGAGGGTGAATTTATGTCAGAAAAAAAAGAAACTGTAATTGATAAAACTTTAAAAGAGGAAATGACTCGTAGAAAGTTTATGAAAATTTCAGGTAAGTCTATAGCAGGTCTTACAGTTTCAGCATCTTTACTATCACTTTTCGGTTGTACGCAAGAACAAGTTGATAACGGAGATGTATCTTTATGGTCTACGCCAGAGGGCCTATTAGTAGTAAACCAAGCGAAATGTACAGGATGTCAAAGATGTGAGATAAACTGTACAACAGTTAATGATGGAGTAGTTGCATCACATATTTCTAGAGTAAAAATAACTAGAAATTTATTCGATCACAATGGTCATGGTACCTACCAAGATGACTGGACATATTATCCAGACACTTGTCGTCAATGTGAGGATCCGCCATGTGGAAATGCTTGTCCAGAAAAAGCAATTTACTCAAATGATAAGGGAGTAAAGTTAGTTGATGAAGAAAAATGTATAGGTTGTGGAGAATGTGTTAAAGCATGTCCATGGCATATGCCTACAGTTAATCCTGAAACTAAAAAAGCATCTAAATGTATCTTATGCGGAGCATGCGTTGATGGATGTATAACTGGAGCCTTATCAGTAGTTAGTTGGGACGAGGTTACTGCAGCAGCACAGGAATTAAAAAAGAATTAATGAGGAGGGAAAAACATGACGACATATGGTTGGGCAGGAAATATACTTAGAGTAAATTTTACAACAGGAAAAGTAACAATAGAAGATTCCAAAAAATACCAAAAATATATAGGTGGTATGGGAATGGGATATAAAATCATCTATGATGAGGTTCCACTAGAAACTCATGCATATGATGAAGCATCAAAGGTAGTACTTGCAGTTGGACCATTAACAGGATCTGGAGTACCTTGTTCAGGAAGACTTAATATGTCTTTTTTATCATCTTGGACTAAAGGATATTCAATAGTAGATGCTCATATGGGAGGTCATATAGCTCAAGCTATTAAATATGCAGGATATGATGCAGTTATATTTGAAGGAGCATCAGATAAGCCTGTTTATTTAAAAATAGAAGATGATAAAGTTTCAATAGAAGATGCTTCTCATATATGGGGAAAAGGAACTTTTGAAGCTAATAGAATATTAGTTGAAGAAAACGGTGAAGCTTTTGATGCAGCTACAATAGGACAAGCAGGTGAAAACTTAGTAAATATGTCTTGTATGGTTACATCTGTAGGTAATGCAGGTGGAGCAGGTGTAGGAGCTATATTTGGTAGCAAAAAGTTAAAAGGTTTTGTAGCTAAAGGAACAGGAAGTGTAAAAATAGCAGATCCTATGGGACTTAAAAAAGTAAGTGATTACATGTTAAGAGAACTTGTTGGAGGAAATAATAACCACAATGTTCCAGCAGTTCCACAATCATGGGCAGAGTATTCAGCACCATCAGGAAAAAATAGATGGTCAGGTGCACCAGGATTAGGCTGGCATAAAGCTGAAGGTGGGTTTGTAGATATGGGTGAGCAACCAGTTGGAGATATAGATAAGATTGGTTTTAGAGCTCACAAGGGACATTTTGACCATGGGGATATAGCAGATAAATATATGGTTAAAGTTGGTGGATGTTCATCATGTCCAATAAGATGTTATGCACAGTATGATATAGATCCATTAGCAGAATTTGATTTACCTACTAAGGTCTCTAATACATGTATGCCTATAATTTATCAAGCAGCTTGGTATCCAGAGGGTATAAAAGACTTTGTAGATGAAGGAGATGCAAATTTAGTAATCTGTGGAGCAGGATCTAGAGCAGTTGATGATTATGGTTTATGGGATAATTATGGAAATATACAAAGAGATTTCAATTATCTTTATAGTGAAGGTATATTAAAAGAAAAACTTCCAAAAGAAGAATATGATTCAATTCCTTGGGATCTAATGAAAGAAGGAGACCCTAGATGGGTAGTTGAAATTGTAAGGATTATATCAGAAAACAAAGGAGAAATTGCAACAATTGGTATGGGTACATACTTAATGGTTGAAAAATGGAACCTTGGTAAAGAGTATTATGATGTTGAATACTTACAAAATGTAACTTATAATGGATATCCAAAACATCACTCAGCAGAAGATGCATGGCAAACAGGCTTATTATATAACATAATGTATAATAGAGATTGTATGATTCATCACATGACAAACGTTGTTAGGTCAGGTTCGCCTTACGAAATTTATAAAAAAGTTTTAGAGGATGAATTTGGTGAAGGAGCTACAGATAAACCAATGCATTATACTCCGATGAATAGAAACAAAGCTAAACTTGCTAAGTGGGCATTCAATGGAAAGCAGTGGCATGATTCAGCTACTTTATGTAACTGGATGTATCCTATGACTTTATCTCCATCAAAAGAAAGAGGATATAAAGGAGATCATGACTTAGATGCAATGTATATGAGTGCTATAACAGGAGAAAACTGGTCTAGAGAAGACGTAGACTTTGCTAGTGAGAGAATATCTCATATGTTAAGAGCTATGACAGCAATATCATTTAATATACATGAAGGTAGTAATAACTTAAGAAAAGATCATGATGAAATACCAGCATGGGTTTTTGATAAGGAGCCAGATTTTAAAGCATTTGAAGCAGGTACTGTTAAAATGGATAGAGATGATATGGAAGTTGCAAAAGATATGTTCTATGAGGAAATGGGATGGGATGTTGAAACAGGAATTCCTACAAGAGAAACTTTAGAAAAGTTTGACTTAGGATATTTAGCTGATGATTTAGAAAAACGTGGTATTTTACCAAGATAAATTAAGATTTCTGTTAAGGAGGTGAAATATGTTATTTGGAAGAAGAAAAAAAGGCTTTGTTAAGGAAGTTGAAGATTTAGAAATTCCTAAAGAAATTAATGAAGATAGATTAAAAGAGATGGATGCCTTTAAGCCAGAAGAAGAAGTAGAAGAAAAGAAAGACCTATTAGAATATTTAGATGAGGACTTTGATGAAGAGGAATTTACCGAAGATATAGAAGTAGAAGAGGAAATAATAGTTGAGGAGATTCCTAAAGAAATTTTATTTTCTAACTATATAAGAAAAAGAAGTAATGGAGCTTATCTAACAAGTAAGAAATCACTAGAAGAAGAAGAGGAAGATGTAAATCTACTTTTAGAGAAGGTTAATAAAAACGAACTTTGTAAAGATATAGTTAGTATAGAGGGAGATAAAGATATTTACTTTTATTCCAATGAATACATGAGTGATAACTATGCTAATATAGCAGTACTTGTTGAGGAGAAGGATCTTCCAAAAACAATATCTGAAATGGTTAGATGGAATTGCGAAAAGTATCCATGCGCAACACCAACATACTATTTTAAAAATTCTCCTTATTTTTATTCAGAACCCCAGATTCAAAGGGCCTTATCTGTGATAGAAAAAGATGAGAAATATTCAGATATAAAATTACTTACAACAGGAAATAAGGTAGATTATTTATACTCAACAATTCATATGAGTGAAAAGTATGCTAGGGCGTTAGCAGAAGATGTTGAATATGGAGAGTATGGATATAGAAATAAGACTTAAAAGAAAAATTAAATAGACATTTATTGACTCCGAGCATTATATCCTAAAATCAACCCTATGGATAAATGCCACAAATATTACTTAGTAATATTTAAGGGTATATTTGGAAACGAATATGCCTTCCGTGTTTGAAAAGGAGCAGCGCTTTGTTTGTTAGAGCTTGATATATATAAAAATATAGCTGCCTTCAGATTTATCTGAAAGCAGCTTTTTTTAAGAGGATGGTAATTATGAAAACAATAAAAACTAAAGATGCAGTAGGTTGTATTTTATGTCATGATATTACACAGATTATAAAAGATGTAAAAAAAGATGTAGTTTTTAAAAAAGGACATATTATAAAAGAAGAGGATATAGATGTTTTATTATCAGTTGGTAAAGACAATATATATGTTTATGAAAAAGAAGAAGGAATGATTCACGAAAATGAAGCTGCATTTGATCTTGCAGATTTATGTTTAAATGACGACATGAAAATATCAGAAGTAAAAGAAGGAAAGGTAGAAATATTTTCAGAAATCGATGGTTTTTTTACTGTTGAAGTTGATGTTTTAAATGAAATAAATGAATTAGAAGATATAATGATAGCAACAAGAAAAGGCAATATAGCAGTAAAAAAAGGAGATAAATTAGCGGGAATGAGAGTAATTCCTCTAGTAATAGAAAAAGAAAAGCTAGATAAAGCAAAACAAATACAAAATGGTAATAAAATATTAAAGCTACATAAATTCAAAAATAGAAAAGCAGCAATAGTAACAACTGGAAATGAAGTATATTATGAAAGAATAAAAGATACATTTACTCCAGTTATAGTAGATAAGCTAAGTAAGTATGGTATAGAAGTAATAAATCACACAGTTTGTAAAGATGATGTGAATATGATAACTGATGCTATAAAAACAAGTAAAAATTTAGGTGCACAAATAATAATCTGTACGGGAGGAATGAGTGTAGATCCTGATGATTTAACTCCAAGTGCTATAAGAAATAGTAATGCTGAGATAATAACTTATGGAGCACCAGTTTTACCAGGAGCTATGTTCTTGTTAGGTTATTTTAAAGATGATTCAGTTATAATGGGTGTTCCAGGTTGTGCTATGTATTTAGATACAACAATATTTGATATAATGCTTCCTTATGCAGTAGCTGGAATAAAAGTAGATAAAAAGC
Source organism: uncultured Tissierellaceae bacterium (assembly GCA_964415085.1). Lineage (GTDB taxonomy): Bacteria > Bacillota > Clostridia > Tissierellales > Tissierellaceae > CAYPYI01. The sequence continues at coordinate 23,188 of CAYPYI010000006.1, read as the reverse complement.
ATATAGCAAAGCTTGGATATGGAGGATTATGTTTAAGTTGCGACGATTGTACTTATCCTAACTGTCAATTTGGAAAGGGTGTATAGACTTGCTTAATATAGAAGTAGAAAAAGCTTTTGAGATTATAGATAACAATATAAAAAAGATAGAAGAAGTAGAAATAGTAACAATAGAAAATGCTTTAAATAGAATTATAGCAGAAGATTTTTATGCACCAATGTCAAACCCGCCATTTAATAAATCACCACTTGATGGATATTGTTTAAGAAGTGAAGATAGTAAAGAAAATAATTTGTTTGATGTAATAGATACAGTTTATGCAGGTGGTTATTCAAAAAAAGAAATAAAGAAAAACCAAGCTATAAGAATAATGACAGGTGCAAAACTTCCAGATGGAGCAGATTGTGTTATAAGGTTAGAAGATACAGCAATAAAAGATGGGAAAGTTTATATAGACAAAATACTAAATAAATATGAGAATTTTTGTTTTAAAGGTGAGGATATAAAAGAGGGAGAACTTTTAATTGAAAAAAATACTGTTTTAAATGCAGTTCATTTAGGAGTACTAGGAAGTATGGGAAAGTCTCAAATTAAGGTTATTAGAAAACCTAGAATAGGTCTTTTAGTAACAGGAGATGAAATAGAAGAATATAATGAAATATTAGCTCCTGGCAAGATATATGATACTAATGGGATATTAATAGGTTCAAGGCTAAAAGAGCTGGATTTAGAATATATAAAACTTGATAAAGTTGAAGATGATTATAATAAAGTTTCAAAATTAATAAAAGATAATATTGATTCCTTGGATCTACTTATAACAACAGGTGGAGTATCTGTTGGAGATAAGGATATTTTTGGTGATGTAGTTGATAATCTTAATGCTAAAAAACTATTTTGGAGGGTGAAAATGAAACCAGGTACACCAATAATGTTTAGTCTTATAGGTGATGAAGAAAAGCCTATGATATCTTTATCAGGTAACCCATTTGCAGCCCTTGTTAATTTTGAAATATTTGTAAGAAGAATACTTTATCATTTATATGAAAATCCAAAGTTTAAAATGCTAACTACATCTGGAATTATGAAAAATGAATTTAATAAAAAAAGTAAAAATATAAGATATATAAGATGCATATATGATAATGGTTTTGTTACTATACCAGAGAATAAGCATGCATCAGGTATGCTTTTAAGTATGAAAGATTGTAATGGGCTAATTGAGATAGAAAAAGGTAATGATGGACTAAAAGTAAATGACAAAGTTAAAATACATTTAATCTAAGGGTGATTATATGAAAACAAACTATATAGCCATATCAGGGATTAAAAATTCAGGAAAGACAACACTTATAAGTAAATTAATTCCTAAATTAAAGTCAATGAATTTGAAAGTTGCAACAATAAAACATGATGGACATGAATTTGAACCGGATGTTTTAGGAACTGATAGCTATATTCATAGAAAATCAGGTGCTGATGGGGTAGGGATTTTTTCTGATGGAAGATTTATGATAATTAAAGAAGAAAAAACAAATCTAAAGAATATGCTTACATATTTTTCTGATATGGACCTTGTAATATTAGAAGGATTTAAAGATGAGGATATTTTAAAAATAGAATTAGTTAGATATGAGGTTTCAAATAAGCCTTATTGTAAAGAAGAGAATATACTTTTTTTTGTAACTGATGCTAATTTTAAAACGGATAAGAAAAAATTAAATTTCAATCAGATAGATGAAATAGCTCTTGAAATAGTAAAATATTTCAATCTAGAAAATAGGTGAGAAAATGAAAGATTCATATGGTAGAGAAATTGATTATTTAAGAATTTCAATAACTGACAGATGCAATTTTAGATGTAAGTATTGTATGCCAGAAGATGGAATAGAAGACAAGTTAAGTCATAATGAAATATTAAGCTTTGAAGATATGATAAAAATAGTCAAAGTATTCGCAGACTTAGGAATAAAAAAGATAAGAATTACAGGTGGGGAACCTTTAGTAAGAAAAGGCATAGTTGAATTTATAGGTAAAATTAATGAAATAGATAAAATTGAAGAAATTACACTTACAACAAATGGATATTATTTAGATGAGTTGGCTGATGATCTTAAATTAAACGGACTTGATAGGGTTAATATAAGTTTAGATACTCTTAATGAAGATAGATTTAAGGATATTACAAGAGGTGGAGATTTAAATAAGGTAATAAGAGGTATAAAAAAAGCACAAAGAGCAAATCTTACACCTATAAAAATAAATGCAGTTCTTATGGATGAATTAAACACTGAAGAAATACTTGATCTTATTAACTTAACTTATGACGGTATTGATGTAAGGTTTATAGAACTAATGCCAATGGGAAGTTTAGTTGATTTTGCAAAAGAACATTTTAAATCCAATAATCAGATTATAGAAAATATTAAGGGTTTAGAAGAAATTGAAAATGTTGATAAATCATCACCTGCAGTATACTTTAAATATAAAAATGCTAAAGGAAAAGTGGGAATTATTAACCCTATAACATGTAAGTTTTGTGATAATTGTAATAGGATAAGACTTAGTTCTACAGGTAAACTTAGAACTTGCTTGCACTCTAACAAAGAAATTGATTTAAAAGAATATATAAATGATTATAATAAATTAAAAAAAGTAATAAAAAGTGCTATAAAGACTAAAGAAGAGTCTCATAATATAGATGAAAATAAATATATTAATACAGATATGAATAAAATAGGGGGATAAGTATGAATTTTACACATTTTAATGAAAGTGGAAGAGCTTGTATGGTAGATGTTAGCAATAAGGATATAACAAATAGAGTAGCTATTGCTAAAGGAAAAATAAAGATGTCAAAAGAAACAATAGAAATGATAAAAAACCACAAACTAAAAAAAGGTGATGTATTATCAGTAGCACAAATAGCAGGAATTATAGGTGCGAAAAAAACAAGTGATTTAATCCCAATGTGTCATAATATATTTATTTCTTCAGCAGATATAGATTTTGAAGTTTTAGATAGAGAAATAATAGTAACTTCAACTGTAAAGACAAGTTCTCAAACGGGAATAGAGATGGAAGCCTTAACAAGTGTATCTTTAGCCTGTCTTACAATTTATGATATGTGTAAGGCAGTGGATAAAGAAATGGAAATAACAGATATATACCTAGAGGAAAAATTAGGTGGTAAGAGTGGGCACTATAAAAAAAGTATACTAAACGAGATAGGAAGAGTAGAGTCTATAAATATATCAGAAACAAAAGGAGTAGTAAAACTACCTATTGGAGAAGGAAACTTTATACAAGATTATGGATTAGAAGGGGATGCTCATTCAGGCAAATGGCATAGACAAGTTAGCTTGTTAGATCTAAGTAGCTTTGAAAAAATGAGAAGTGAACTTGAAGATGAAAAAGAAAGACTTGTTCCGGGAGTATTTGCTGAAAATATAACAACTAGTGGACTTTTACTTTATAAGTTCCCAGTAGGAACTATATTTAAAATAGGAGATACTATACATGAATTAACTCAAATAGGTAAAACATGTCATACAGGTTGTGAAATAAGCAAAATTGTAGGAACATGCGTTATGCCTAAGGAAGGCATATTTACTAGAGTTTTAAAAGGTGGACAGATTAAAGAAGGAGATATAATTACTATACTAAAATAAAAGGAGAAATTATGTTTAATGTAGGAGTATTAACTATAAGCGATAAAGGATATAAAAAAGAAAGAGAAGATAAATCAGGCGAGGTTATAATACAAATATTAGAAGATTATGGCTATATGGTTAAAGAATATGATATTGTTCCAGATGAATTTGATATGATAGTAGAAAAATTAGAATATTACTCAGATGACTTATCTTTAGACTTAGTTTTAACAACAGGTGGGACTGGATTTAGTAAAAGGGATGTAACACCAGAAGCTACAGAGAAGGTAATAGATAAAAATGCAAATGGCATAGCAGAAGCTATTAGAAATTTCAGCCTTAGCATAACTGATAGAGCAATGTTATCAAGAGCTGTATCAGGAATTAGAAAAGAAACTTTAATAATAAACTTACCTGGAAGTCCTAAGGCTTGTATTGAATCATTAGAATATGCACTAGATAGTATAAATCATGGTTTAGAGATATTAACAGGTAGGGACTTTGAATGTGCAAGGTAGAAAAAGAATGCGATATATATAGATATATAAAGGAAAAATTTAAAATAGTATTAAATGAACATAAAGTAGATCTTAATGAAAATATAATATCTACTACATATATATCTGGAAAGGATATATTTAAAAATAGTTTTATTAGTGACTATCCTTTAAATAATAAAAATGAAGTCCTAGTAGAGTCTAGATATAAAAACAGTGTAGGGCAAGCATATATTAATGACTATGTTTCTTTCGAAGGAAGTATAGAAGATGTAATAAATCTTAATTTATATGATCATAAGAATAAGGCAATATTTATCTCGGTTCTAAATAGTGTGTTGAAAGAACTGGGGCTAATTAAGAATACAGTCCATTGTAAGGACAATCAACCAGAGGAATGTGCAGTTGAAATAGGAAGATATTTTGAAAAACTAAAAATAAAAAAAATATATCTAATAGGCTATCAGCCAGCTTTTATAAAAATCTTACATAGTAGCTTTGAAATGGATGTATATGATTTAAACCCTTCAAATATAGGAAAGATGAATAATAATATCTATATTAAAAATTCAAACAAAAGACCTATAAATTTTGAAAGGGAGGATTCTGTATTACTTGTTACAGGTAGTAGCCTTACTAATAATACTTTTAATGAATTTATTAATTTAGATATAAAAGTTTTATTTTATGGGACAACAGTAGCACAGGAGTAGCTTATTTACTAGATTTAGAGAGATTATGTTTTTTATCAGAGTAAGTTTATTAAAAATAAACTTACTTTTTTTGTCCCTTTTTTCGAAATTTTGCTATATATATAATAGGGGGTGAAAACATGGCAAACGAAAAAGTAGAAAAAGTAACTTTAAAGTTAGGATTTAATGATGGGTTAAATGGAGATAAGATAAAAATAAAAAATAAGTCAATTAACAAATTATCTACCAAATCCTCATCAGAATCTCTTTTAGCAGTAGCAGATGCGATATCTGGCTTATATAAAAGAGACTTAGTTAAAATTGTAAAAGTTGAAGAAAAGCTTTTACAATAGTATAAGTAAAAATTAAAAGGAGGTGATAAAATGGCAGAAAAAGTAAAATTAGAATTAAACTTTAAAGATAGCAATGGAAAAAACTTTAAAATAACAGTAGATGATCCTATAGAGGAATTAACAAAAGAAAATATCGAACCTGTATGTAATACTATTATCGAAAAAGATGTTTTTGAAAATAAGGGTGCAAGTCTATTAAGTATTGGAAAAGTAGAAAAAGTAATGACAACAACTGAAGAAATTGAAATGTAAGAAAAAGGGGATAAACCCCTTATTTTTATTTAAAAGGAGGAGTAATATGGATGAATTAATTACTATGATAGCTAATATAGGATTTCCTATAGTTGTAAGTATATATTTACTAGTAAGAATAGAGGAAAAACTAGATCTGCTATCTAATAGTATATTAGAATTATCTAATGTTATAAATAAAATGGTATAATAAGAAAAAATAATTTATTATGCTATAATATTATATAGAAGTGGAGGGATTTAATGTTAGTTGTAGAAGGTGTTATTGAAGATATAATATTTAGAAATGATGTAAATGGTTATACTGTTGCAAAACTTTCCACAGAAGATGGTCTAATAACTATAGTAGGAAATGCAGCAATAATTAATATAGATGAAATGGTTGAAGTTCGTGGGGAGTGGATTTATCACGATGATTTTGGTGAGCAATTAGAATTTAAAAGTATAAAAACAGTAGCACCATCAACTTTAAAAGGTATAGAGAACTATTTAGGTTCAGGATTACTTCCTTATGTAGGTCCCAAAACTGCTAAAAATATTGTAGATAAATTTGGAATGGATTCACTTGATATTATTCAATATAATCCAGAAAAACTAAGACAGATTCCTGGAATCGGGGATAAAAAATTAGAAAAAATATCTAAGGCATATGAAGAACATAGAGAAATAAAAGATGTAATGGTATATTTACAACAATTTGATATAACAATAAACTTAGGTATTAAAATATATAAGAAATATGGAAAAGATACTATTAAAGTAATTAGCAAGAATCCATATAGATTATCTCAAGACGTATATGGAATAGGTTTTAGAACAGCGGATAAGATAGCAAAAAACATGGGTATAAGTGTTGATTCTCCATTTAGGATAGAGGCAGGACTTAAATATGTACTAATGCAAGCTAGTAATGAAGGGCATTGCTATCTACCAAAGAATATATTAATAAATGAAACCTGTAATATATTAGGATTAAATAAAGATGTGGTAGAAAATAATATGGTAAACTTAGCTCTAAATCAAGATTTCTTTATAACAGAAAAAAATAATGAAGAAATTGTTTATACAACAAAACTGCATGTAGCTGAAAATGACGTAGCTTATAAACTTGTAAGTTTAGCTAGGACTAAGTTTAAAGAAATAGAAATAGATATCGATAAAGAAATTGATAAAGTAGAAAAAGATGAGAATATATCTTTTGGTAAAAAGCAAAGACTTGCAATAAGTGAATCTTTAAAATCGGGGGTCTCAGTAATTACAGGTGGTCCAGGTACAGGTAAGACTACAACTGTAAATGCAATAATTAAAATATTTGAACAATTAGATATGACAGTTTTACTTGCAGCACCAACAGGAAGAGCAGCAAAAAGAATGACCGAGACAAGTGGAAAAGAAAGTAAAACAATCCATAGATTATTAGAATTTGCATACATAGAAGATGCAGCTGCTTTTAATAAAGATGAAGATTCTCCAATAGAGGCAGAAGTATTAATAATAGATGAAGCAAGTATGATTGATATAAATCTTATGAATAACTTATTAAAAGCTGTAGATATAGGTACAAGGTTAATACTAGTAGGAGATATTGACCAATTACCAAGTGTAGGACCTGGTAATGTTTTAAAAGATATAATTAGTTCTGAATGTGTAAATGTAGTTGAACTTGATGAGATATTTAGGCAAGCTGAAGAAAGTATGATAGTAGTGAATGCTCACAAAATTAATAAAGGAGAATTTCCAATATTAAACGCAAAGAATAAGGATTTTTATTTTTTAGAAGAGAAGCTTGCAGAAAATACTTTAGAGATAATAGTTGATTTATGCAAAGAGAGATTATCAAGCTATTATAATATAAATCCAATTAATGATATACAAGTTTTAACTCCAATGAAAAAAGGTAAAGTTGGAACTAAAATTTTAAATGAAAGATTACAAGAGGCATTAAACCCTAAAGATAAAGCAAAGGAAGAAAAGAAATTATCAGAAACTATATTTAGGGTTGGAGATAAGGTCATGCAAATAAGGAATAATTATAATCTCGAATGGATTAGCTTTGATGATCCTTTTAATGTAGAGGAAGGAAAAGGCGTATTTAATGGAGACTTAGGTAATATTATAAGCATAGATCACGATTTTAATACTTTGACCGTTAGATTTGATGATAATAAAGAAGTAGAGTATGATTTTAAAGAATTAGATGAATTGCAATTAGCATATGCATCAACTATACATAAATCTCAAGGAAGTGAATTCCCAGTAGTTGTTATCCCTATAGAATGGGGTCCACCTATGCTTCTAACAAGAAACTTAATATATACTGCAATAACAAGAGCAAGAGACTTAGTGGTGCTTGTAGGGGATCCTAAATATTTGGCAATGATGATAAGTAATAATATGATAATGAAAAGATATTCAACTCTTTGTGAAAAGATGAAGTCTTTAACAAAAGCTTTAGATTTAGATGCTTTTACATTATAAAGGAGATAAAAGTGAATATATTAAGAAAATTGAAAGATTATATATTTTCACTTGAGAATAAATGCCTATTTTGTAACTATGAAATTATAGATAAATCTAATATTGAATATATTTGCAATAACTGCTTTGACAAGCTTATTCTTAAAGAAGAATTTCTTAAAATAGCAGAAGTAGATTTATTTTTTTATTCATTATTTAAAAATAGGTATCTTGACTTAAAAATTAATAATTATAGAAATAATAAAGGATATCTATATAAGGTATTTAGTGAAATTTTAATTAGTGGGATAAATAAAAATAAAAAAATTCTAGAAGATATAGATTATATAACTTGTTTTCCTGAAGCTGAAAATAAAAAAAGAGGATATGATATAAATTTACTTATATGTAGAGAGCTAAGCTATAGACTTAATAAAAAATTTATTGATCTAGAAAAAGAAATAATCCCAAATAATAAAAATATTCTATTAGTAACATTAGAGTTTTCCAGTGAAGAATATTTGGGAAGAATCAAACTTTTAAGAAGTAATAATAAGGGGAGAATAAATATAGTTTCATTAACTTATAAATAAAAATAAACATCACAAATTTGTGATGTTTATTTTATTAGAGAATATATTAAACTCTTATTTTCATTAATTTCATAACCGGATTCATTAAAGTATTGTAATGTTGCATTTATTTCTCCACCTATAAGTATAATAACACTACTTATATACAACCATATTAATAAAATTATAATACCAACTAAGCTTCCGTATGTAAGTGTATAGTTTGCAAAGTTATTTACATAGTAGGAAAATAATATAGAAATTAAAATCCAACCTAAAGTTGTAAATATAGCTCCAGGCAAGGTACTTTTAAATTTAATTTTATTTTTGCTAGAAGGACTAACCTTATATAAAAGTGCAAAGGTAAAAATCATAAAAAATATTGGGATAATAAGTCTAAATTTACTCCATAAACTAGCAAACAAATGATCAAGACCTAACTCTTTGAAAATGACTTGTCCAATTAACTCACCAAATACAAGAGTTGCAAATACTATAATAAGTAGTACTAATATAGCAACTGTAAATAGTACTGATATAATAACCAAACTTAAAAATGATCTTGTTTCTTTTTTTCCATAAGCATTATTTATACCTCTCATAACAGCTCTTATTCCAGAAGATGCTGACCAAATAGCAAGTATAATAGCAAAAGAAAGAAGACCTTGACTACTTGAAGTTACAACTTCTTCTACAAATCCAAGTATTAGATTTTGTACCTCAACTGGCAAATAATAAATAGCATTATAAATAACATCTTTATCAACAAAAGAAGTTTTACTTATTATATTTAAAAATACCATTATAAAAGGGAAAACAGATAAGACTAAAAAATATGCAAGTTGTCCCCCAACTGGAAGTACAGAGTTATTTTGAATTCTAAAGAAAAGTTGATCAAAAAACATTAATATTTTTGAAGAACTTATTTTTTCCATAGTTTTGTTTAGTTTCTCATTAATTTTACTCACCACCTTTAATAATAATACCCTATTTTTAATAAAAAATCATATTAAAAAGATAAAACTTAGTATTATATATAACAATTAACAAAATAGTAACAATAAAAATGTGTATTTAACACTTACCCACAGAGTTATCCACCTTATCCACAGTTTACTTATAAACTTATCCACATATATTAACAAGTAGTCTGTATATATTGTGGATAAAAATTTAGTAAAAATATGTTAAATTTATTTTGTTAAGGGTATAATTATATCAATAGCAGTTAGTAGCTATTAAACGAAAGGAGTTGGAGTTTATGAATATTAATTTTGTGGGAAAGAACATGGAAGTAACAGAAGCTTTAAAAAGTGTAACAAGCGATAAGTTTGGGAGATTAGATAAATACTTTGATGAAGACGTTAGCGGAACTGTAACTTTTAGTACAGAAGGAAATAGAGATGTAATAGAGGTGACAATAGAAGTTCCAGGCTCCATAATAAGGGTTGAAGAGCAAAGTGAAGATATGTATGCATCAATTGATTTAGCAATAGATGTTTTAGAAAGACAAGTAAGAAAATATAAAAGTAAGCTACAAGATCAACAAAGAAACAGGGAAAGTATAAGATTTGAAAATATAAAACCTTTAGATGAAAAAGAAGAAGATTCAAAATTGGTAAGAAGAAAGAAATTCGATATGAAGCCTATGATGGAAGAAGAGGCTATACTACAAATGGAATTACTTAGACATAATTTCTTCGTATTCTTAGATGCAGATACAAATGAAGTAAGTGTAGTTTATAAAAGAAAAGATGGAAATTATGGTATAATTGAACCTAGAATATAAATTGAAAATTTTAAGAGTTATGAAAATTCATAACTCTTTTTTTATGTAAAAATTTAATAATAATAATAACTTAATATATACCTTAAATTATAATATGATATACTATTATGTGAGTAAAATTAAATGAAATGTGTATATTAATCAGTTTACATAGTTTACTTATAATGATAAAATTATCATAAGAAAGAATAGGTGATTAAATTGGCAGGTATATTCGAAAAGATTTTTGGAACTTACAGTGAAAGAGAATTAAAGAAAATACAAAAAATAGTAGATAATATATTAAGTTTAGATTCCCAAATGCAAAAGCTTACAGATGATGAACTTAGCAGTAAAACAGAAGAATTTAAAAATAGATTACAACAAGGTGAAACATTAGATGATATACTACCTGAGGCTTATGCAGTAGTTAGAGAATCTTCTTTTAGAATTTTAGGCATGAAACATTTCCCAGTGCAACTTATGGGTGGAATAATACTTCACCAAGGAAGAATAGCTGAGATGAAGACTGGAGAAGGAAAAACATTAGTAGCAACACTTCCAGCATATTTAAATGCATTAACTGGAAAAGGAGTTCATGTTGTAACAGTAAATGACTACTTAGCTAAAAGAGATATGGAGTGGATGGGTAAATTATATTCATTCTTAGGTCTTAGTGTAGCTTGTATAATTCATGGTATATCAAATGAAGATAGAAAAAGAGCTTACGCAAGTGATATAACATATGGAACGAATAATGAGTTTGGATTTGACTATTTAAGAGATAATATGGTTATATATAAAGAAGAAATGGTTCAAAGGCCACTAAATTTTGCTATAGTCGATGAGGTGGACAGTATTTTAGTCGATGAGGCTAGAACTCCATTAATAATATCAGGTAGAGGTGATGATTCAACAGACCTGTATGCAGTTGCTGATAGTTTTGTTAAAACTTTAAAAGGTAGGATTATTGAACCTGATGAAGCAAAGGTAGATCCATTTGATAGAGAAATTAAAGAAGAAGTGGTAGATTTTCTAATAGATGAAAAAGCAAAATCAGTAACACTAACGGATAAAGGTGTTGCAAAAGCTGAGAGATATTTTTCTTTAGATAACTTAGCTGATATAGAAAATATGGAAATATCTCATCATGTAAATCAAGCTTTAAAAGCAAATAATATTATGAAAAGAGATATAGATTATGTTGTAAATGGTGGGGAAGTTCTAATAGTTGATGAATTCACAGGAAGACTTATGCAAGGTAGAAGATATAGTAATGGTCTTCATCAAGCCATTGAAGCAAAAGAAAACTTACAAGTAAAATCAGAATCTAAAACTCTTGCTACTATAACATTCCAAAATTATTTTAGAATGTATGAAAAGTTATCTGGTATGACTGGTACAGCGATGACTGAAGAAGAAGAATTTAGAGAAATATATGGTATGGACGTAGTAGAAATACCTACAAATAAACCTGTAATCAGAAAAGATTTACCAGATGAAGTTTATAAAGATGAAAAATCGAAAAATGAAGCAGTTATAAGAGAAATCAAAAACCTTAATGAAAATGGACAGCCTGTTTTAGTGGGTACCATTACAATAGAAAAATCAGAACTTTTAAGTAAAATGTTACAAAGAGAAGGAATAAAGCACCAAGTACTAAATGCTAAACAGCATGAAAAAGAAGCTGAAATTGTTTCTCAAGCTGGTAAATATAAGGCTGTTACTATAGCTACTAACATGGCAGGTAGAGGTACAGATATTGTTCTAGGCGGAAATCCTGAACATATGGCTAAAACAGAAATGGTTAAAAAAGGCTATTCGGATGCTTTAATCCAAGAAGTAGATAGTTTCTTAGAAACTGATGATGAAGAGATATTAGAAGCTCGCAAGATGTATCGTGATTTAGTGGCTAAATATAAACTTGAAACAGATGAAAATGCTAGAATGGTAGAAGAAGCTGGTGGTTTATATATAATAGGTACTGAAAGACATGAATCACGTAGAATTGATAATCAGTTAAGAGGTAGAGCGGGTAGACAAGGAGACCCAGGTACATCAAAATTCTTTATTTCATTAGAAGATGATTTAATGAGACTTTTTGGTGGAGAGAGAATCCAATCTTTAATGGAAAGTGTAGATATGCCAGATGGAGAACCACTTGCTCATCCAATATTATCAAGAACAATAGAAGGAGCACAAAAGAAAGTAGAAAGTAATAACTTTGCTATAAGAAAGCATGTTTTGAAATATGATGATGTAATGAATAAGCAAAGGGAAGTAATATATGGAGAAAGAAAAAGAGTTCTTGAAGGAGATAATCTAAAAGATCATGTATTGGGTATGGTAGAGAATTTAATTAGTTCTACAATAGATCTTTATTCAGCAGGATTTGAGTACCCAGAAGAATGGAACTTTGAAAGTATGGAAAATTATTTTGTTATGACTTTTGGCTTAGAGAAAGAGTTTATGTCAAAGTTAAACTTAGATATAAAATCATTAACTAAAGAAAAATTAAATGATGAAATATTAAAATTAGCACTTGAGAAATATGAAGAAAAAGAAAAAGAATTTACTGGTGAAAGATTTAGAGAAATAGAAAGAGTAGTATTACTTCAAGTGGTAGATTCAAAATGGATGGATCATATAGATGCAATGGATCAATTAAAACAAGGTATTGGTCTTAGAGCATATGGTAATGAAGATCCAGTAATGGCATATCAAATAGAAGGTTTTGATATGTTTGAAGAAATGAAATATGCCATTATGGAAGATACGGTTAAATTTTTATATAACGTTGAAATAGAAAAAAATGTTGAAAGAAAAAGAGTAGCATCTAAAATAGAAGAAGGACCTGTAAGGGCGAATAATAACAGAGTAACTTCTAATCAACCAATAGTAAAAGGTGAAAAAATTGGAAGAAATGATCCTTGTCCTTGTGGAAGCGGTAAAAAATATAAAAAGTGCTGCGGTAAGTAATTTAATTAAGTACAAAGGAAGATGATTATGTCAGATATTTATATAAGTAGAGAAAAACTGGAAAAAGCTAAAAAAGAAATCTTAGATATAGGGGTGTCTCTTTGACATCTCTAGTTTAAAGGATAAAGTTAAAGAGAAGGAAAAATTAACTTTAGAATCTAATTTTTGGGATGATGCTAATAAGGCTCAATTAATTATGAAAGAGATAAATGATATAAATAGTCAAATTGAAACTTATGATAATTTAAATCAAGAAGTAGATGACTTACTACTTATGATGGAGATGTTAATTGAAGAAGATAATTTCTTAGAATTAGAGGAATTAGAAAAAGATATAAAGCAAATTTTAAAAGAAGTGGAAAGTTTTAAACTAGAAAACTTATTGGATGGAGAATACGATAAAAACAATGCTATAATTTCAATACATGCAGGAAGTGGTGGAACAGAGGCACAAGATTGGGCTGAAATGCTACTTAGGATGTATACTAGATGGGCAGAAAAAAAGGGTTATAAGGTAAAAACATTAGATATATTACCAGACCCAGAAGCAGGAATAAAATCAGCAACTTTACTATTTGAAGGAAATAATGCTTATGGATATACTAAGTGTGAAAAAGGAGTTCATAGGCTTGTTAGGATTTCACCCTTTGATTCATCTGGTAAGAGACATACATCTTTTGCTAGTGTGGACGTTTTTCCAGAGATGAATAATGATACAGAAATAGATATAGAGGAAAAAGATTTAAAAATAGATACCTATAGGGCTAGTGGAGCTGGAGGTCAGCATGTTAATGTTACCGATTCTGCGATAAGAATTACACATATTCCAACAGGTGTTGTGGTACAGTGTCAATCAGAAAGAAGCCAGCATAATAATAAAGAAACTGCATTAAAGATGCTTATGGCTAAACTTATTCAGTTAAAAGAAGAAGAAGAAAAAGAAAAAATCGAAGATTTACAAGGAGATTATACTCAAATCTCATGGGGATCACAAATAAGATCATATGTATTTCACCCTTATAATTTAGTAAAAGATCATAGAACAAATTATGAAGTGGGAAATATACAAAGGGTAATGGATGGAGATATTGATGATTTTATAAATGAATATTTAAAGCAAAAATAATAAATATCCCTGTTTTATAACAGGGATGTTATTAATTATAGGAAGAAAGGTGTTTTAATGGATATAATAAAAGTATTATCAGAAGAATTAAATTTAAAAGAAAAACAAGTAAAAAGTACTGTAGAACTTCTAGATGAAGGTAACACCATACCATTTATAGCAAGATATAGAAAAGAAGTAACGGGAGAGTTAGAAGATACAACAATAAGAGCCTTACAGAAAAGACTTGATTATTTAAGAAACTTAGAAGAAAGAAAAGAAGAAGTAATAAGGCTTATAGAAGAACAAGATAAACTTACAGAAGAACTTAAAAAACAAATAATAAAGGCTGAAACTCTTCAGGTTGTTGAAGATTTATACAGACCTTATAAACAAAAGAGAAGAACAAGAGCAACTATCGCAAAAGAAAAAGGATTAGAGCCACTAGCACAAGTTATATTAGCTCAAGAGATAAGTGAAGAAGAATTTATGTTAGATGTTACTAAATACATAGATGAGGAAAAAGAAGTTTTAAATATTGAAGATGCAATTCAAGGAGCAATGGATATAATTGCAGAAATTATTTCAGATGATGCAAGCTATAGAAGTACTATAAGAAAAAATATATTTGATAATGGAAAACTAATTGTAGAAGCAACTGATGAAGATGAAAAATCAGTATATGAAATGTATTATGATTTTAAAGAACCTATTAAAAAAATAGCAAATCATAGAGTCTTAGCTATAAATAGAGGTGAAAAAGATAAATTTTTAAAAGTAAATATAGAAATAGAAGATCATTTAACTGTAGGAATTATTACCAATGATTTAGTTAAAGAAGGATTTACATCATATTTAGTTAAAGAGGCAATAATCGATGGATATAAAAGACTTCTTTATCCATCAATAGAAAGAGAAATTAGAAATGAATTAACAGAAAAAGCAGAAGATGATGCAATAAATGTATTTTCTTTAAATCTAAGACCTTTACTTATGCAAGCACCTATGAAAGGAAAAGTAGTAGCTGGAGTAGACCCTGGATTTAGAACAGGATGTAAAGTAGCAGTGGTTGATGAAACTGGAAAAGTGTTAGATTATAAAACGGTATATCCAACGGAACCTAGAAATGAAATTGAAAAGACAAAAAAAGTTTTAAAAGAATTGATAGATAAATATAATATAGATATATTTGCAATTGGAAATGGAACTGCTTCAAGAGAAACAGAAAAAGTTGTAGCTGATACTATAAAAGAAATAGATAAAAAAGTATCATATACTATAGTAAGTGAAGCAGGTGCATCTATATACTCAGCATCAGAAGTTGGGATTGAAGAGTTTCCAAATCTTGATGTCACAATTAGAGGTGCTATATCAATAGCTAGAAGATTACAGGATCCATTAGCAGAGCTTGTAAAAATTGAACCTAAACATATAGGTGTTGGACAGTATCAACACGATTTGAATCAAAAAAAATTAGATGAATCTTTACAAGGAGTAGTAGAAGATAGTGTTAATAGAGTTGGAGTAGATTTAAATACAGCAAGTGGTTCTTTATTATCTTATGTAGCTGGTGTATCAAAAAGAGTAGCAACAAATATAATAAACCATAGAGAAGAAAATGGTAAGTTTGAAAAAAGAAAAGAACTTTTAAAGGTTAAGTCCCTAGGACCTAAAACATTTGAACAATGTGCAGGTTTTTTAAGAATTCCAGAAAGTGAGAATATATTAGACAATACAGGAGTACATCCAGAATCTTATGATATTGCTAACAAACTTTTAGATATGGACTATAAAACTAAAAATATAAAAGAAATGGCAGAGATGTTAGAAGTTGGGGAACCTACACTAAAAGATATAATTAAAGAATTAGAAAAACCAGGAAGAGACTTAAGAGATGATGAAGTTAAACCAATTTTAAGAGAAGATATATTAAGTATGGATGACTTAAAAGAAGGTATTATATTAAAAGGAACAGTAAGAAATGTAGTAGATTTTGGTGCTTTTATTGATATCGGTGTGGATGATGATGGTTTAGTCCATATATCACAAATGAGTGATAAATTTATAAATCATCCTAAAGATGTTGTAGAAGTTGGAGATATAATAGATGTAAAAATAATTGATATAGATAAAGATAGAGGAAGAATAGGTTTAAGTATGAAGTTATAATCAAAAGCTAAATTAAGTTGAAACTTAATTTAGCTTTTTTTAAACAAAACAATTAATAGTGTGATAAAATTATATATGTAATAAGTTTACTTTTAATGAAAAGGAGTGGGTTTATGAAGGCTATAGTTAATGGTTTAATTTATACTATGGAGAATGAAGAAATAATAGAAAAAGGTAGTATATTAATTGATGGTGGTAAGATTATTAAAGTCGGAAAAAATATAGACTTGCCTAAAGATGCAGAAGTTATAGATGCTCAAGGAAACTTAGTTTTACCTGGATTTATTGATGCACATTGCCACTTAGGAATGTGGGAAGAAGGGATTGGACAAGAAGGTAGCGATGGTAATGAAGGAGTTGACCCTGTAACACCGCACTTAAGAGCTATAGATGCTATAAACCCTATGGATGAGGCATTCTTTGAGTCTTATAGCAACGGCGTTACAACTGCAGTTACAGGACCTGGTAGTGCAAATGTTATAGGTGGTATGTTTGCTGCAGTTAAAACATATGGTAAAAGAATAGATGATATGATTTTAAAAGATCCAATTGCTATGAAAGTTGCATTTGGAGAAAATCCTAAAAGATTTTATTCAGCACAAAATACATCCCCAGTAACAAGAATGGGAAGTGTAGCTATGCTAAGAGAAATGTTATTAAAAACTATAGATTATATGAAGAGAAAAGAAGCGGCAGATGGAGATTTAACTAAAATGCCTAAAAAAGATATTAAGCTTGAAGCACTAATTCCTGTTATAAATAAAGAAATACCTATAAAAGCTCATGCTCATAGAGCTGATGATATATTTTCAGCCTTAAGAGTTGCAAAAGAGTTTGATTTAGATATTACACTTGATCATTGTACAGAAGGTCATTTAATAGTTGATGAATTGAAAAAAGAAAACAAACCAGCTATAATAGGGCCAACAATGACAAATAGGAGTAAATTTGAACTTCAAAATCAGTCTTTTGAAACACCAAAAGCATTAAATGAAGCTGGATTATTAATTGCAATAACGACAGACGCTCCAGTTATTCCACTTAAGCATTTAAGTTTATGTGCAGGTCTTGCATATAAAGAAGGCTTATCTGAGATGGAAGCATTAAAAGCTATAACAATTAACCCTGCTATTATAACAGGTATAAGTGATAGGGTTGGTAGCATAAAAGAAGGAAAAGATGCAGATATTGTTATATATGACAAAAATCCTATAAAAGATGTAGATTTTAATACTTTACTTACAATGATTAATGGAGAAGTAGTTTATAAACTAAATTAAGGGGGAGAATTATGATTCATATTAAAAATGGTAACTTATATACAATGACAAATGGTATTTTAGAAGGATACGATATACTTATAAATAATGGTAAAATAGAAAAAATAGGAAAAAACTTATCATCAGAAGGTGCAAAAACAATTGATGCTACTGATAGATTTGTAACACCAGGCTTTATAGATGCACATTCTCATATAGGTCTTTCAGAAAATGGAATCGGTGCAGAAGGAAATGATCATAATGAAGCGGTAGACCCTATAACTCCACATGTAAGAGCAATAGATGGTTTAAATCCAATGGATTTAACTTTAAAAGAAGCTTATCAAGCGGGAGTAACAACAGCAGTACCATGTCCAGGAAGTGCAAATGTAATAGGTGGATTATGTTCTGCTATTAAGCTTTATGGAGATAGAGTAGATAATATGATTATTAAAGAAAATGTTGCTATGAAGGTTGCATTTGGAGAAAATCCTAAAAGATTTTATGGATCAAAAAATAAAGCACCAGCAACAAGAATGGGTGTAGCAGGAATATTAAGAGATACATTATTTAAAGCTGAAGAGTACTTAGCTAAAAAAGAGGCTGCTAATGGTGATATAACAAAAATGCCAAGCTTTGATATGAAATTAGAATCTTTAATTCCAGTACTAAAAAAAGAAATGCCAATTAAAGTTCATGCTCATAGAACAGATGATATTTTTACTGCTTTAAGAATCGCAAAAGAGTTTGATTTAGATATGACCCTAGATCATTGTACAGAAGGGCATTTAATAGCTGATGAATTAAAGAAAGAAGAAAGATTTGCAATAGTGGGACCAAGTTTTGGTCATAGGGGCAAAGTTGAAATTAAGGAAAAAAGTTTTAAAACAGCTAAGGTGTTAAATGATGCAGGAATATTTATTGCTTTAACAACTGATTCTCCAGTTATACCACTATTTGCCCTACCAATGTGTGCAGGACTTGCTATGAGAGCTGGATTAGATGAGGAAACTGCATTTAAGGCTATAACAATTAATCCTGCTAAAATAATTGGTATAGACGATAGAGTGGGTAGTTTAGAAGAAGGAAAAGATGCAGATATTGTAATATCAAAAGGTCATCCTTTAACAGACTTAACAAGTGTAGTAGAATACACAATTATAGATGGTAATATTGTATTTGAATCTAAATAAGTAATTACTTGACAAAATAAAAACATAGTATATAATAAAGTTGAAAGTTAATAAATGTATGTATCTTCAGGGGGAGGTGTAATTCCTCACCGGCGGTAAAGCCCGCGAGCTTAATTAAGCAGATCTGGTTAAATCCCAGAGCCGACAGTAAAGTCTGGATGAAAGAAGATAAACAGGCAATTTGTAACTATTTGTCTATTAACCCCGAAGAATATTCGGGGTTTTTTTATACTCCGAGAAAAGAAAATGGAGGGATAAATATGGATTTGGCAAAGAAAGATTTACTATCAACAAGAAATATGGTAAGAATTGCATCATTATCAGTAATATCATTAGTACTTACTTTTTTTAAGATTAGCACTTGGTTTGCACCACCTTTTTTAAAACTTGATATTTCAGATTTACCATCATTAGTAGGCTCATTTGCTATGGGACCTGTAGCAGGAATTTTAGTTCAATTACTTAAAAACCTATTAAATATTATGGTTGAAGGAAGCATGACAGGTGGAATAGGAGAATTATCAAACTTTATAGTAGGTAGTGTATTTGTATTTACTGCTGGAAAGATTTATCACAGAAATAAGAATTTTAATAATGCTATAAAAGGATTAGTTATAGGAGTATTAGTAATGACTGTTTTTGCAACTATGAGTAATTATTTTGTAGTATTTCCTTTATATTCAAAGCTAATGCCTCTTGATAAGATTATCGAGATGGGAAGTGCACTTAATAAATATGTAGTAGATTATAAATCACTAATATTTTTTGCAGTTATTCCTTTTAATTTATTAAAAGGAAGCATAACATCAATAGTAACACTTTTAGTATACAAGAGAATATCCCCATTATTACAAGGGTAATAAATAAAACTCCCCATTTAAGAGAATCTCTTAAATGGGGAGTATTTTGTTTTTAAAGATATTTAAATGTGGTATAATCATATATTAGATAGATAAAGGGGGGACGTGATTTGCAAATTATAATAAATTCATTAGAAGAAATGAAAGATTTTGGAGTGAAATTAGGAAAAGCATTAAAAGCAAAAGATATAGTTTGTTTAGATGGAGACTTAGGTGCTGGGAAAACTACTCTAACCCAATCTATAGGATTAGGACTTGGAGTAAAAGAATATATCACAAGCCCAACTTTTGCACTTTTAAATGAGTATAAAGGTGATTTAGATGTCTACCATTTTGATGTTTATAGATTAGAAAATATAGATGAAATATATGAATTAGGATTTGAAGATTACTTCTATTCGGATGGAGTTTCTATAATTGAATGGGCAGATATGATAAAGGAAATCCTTCCAGATGAAATAATTGAAATATATATACAAAAAGATGAAACACTTACAAAAAGAATAATAACTATAAATGCTTATAAACCTAGATATGAAGAATTATTAAAGGAGATGAACTTATAGTGAAAGTATTATCACTAGACACTTCTACCCTTATGGCTACATGCGCTGTTATTGAGAATAATAAATTAGTTGGAGAATATTCAGTTAATCAAGATATGTCTCATTCAGAGAATTTAATGCCAATGATAGAAGAATTATTTAAAAATTTAAAAATGGATATAAAAGATATAGACTTATATTGTGTAGCTGTTGGTCCGGGATCATTTACAGGTCTTAGAATAGGACTTGCGACAATGAAGGCTTTTGCTCATTTATTTGATAAACCAATAGTAGGGGTATCAACGCTTGAAGCTTTGGCTTATAATATGGCCTATAGTAATATTGTAATTCCTATGATAGATGCTAGAAGAAATAGAGTATATACGGCAATTTATAAATGGGACAAGGAAGAATTAATTGAAGTTTTAAGCCCACAAGTTTTAGATATTGATGATATATTAGATAAAGCTTCAAAATATGATAATATTTCATTAATTGGAGATGGGACAGAGTATTATAAGGATCAAATTAAAGAAAAACTAAAAGATAAGGCTCAAATAGCAAGACTAAATCAAAATGTGTGCAAAGCTGGTAGTGTAGGAGAAATAGGACTTATGAAATATAAAAAAGGATATAAGGATGATTACTTTACACTTGCACCAAGCTATTTAAGGGAGACGCAAGCCCAAAGAGAATTAAGAGAAAGACAAAAGTAGGTGCTCCATGGAAGATATAATAATAAGAAGAGCCGTAAAAGAAGATCTAGATGGAATATTATATATTGAAAAAGAAGCATTCTCCACACCTTGGCCAAAAGATGCAATGGAGATGGAACTTGTAGAAAATGCTTTAGCTAGATATTTGGTAGCGGAATATAAAAATGAAATAGTCGGTTATGCTGGAATATGGTTAATTTTAAACGAAGGTCATATAACCAATGTAGCTGTTAAAAAAGATAAAAGAGGGTTTGGAGTAGGAGATATGCTTATGACGGGATTAGTATATATGTGCGATACGAGTAATATTGACTATATAACCCTTGAAGTACGAAAATCTAATATAATTGCACAAAATCTATATAAAAAATACGGATTTAAAATAGCAGGAGAAAGAAAAAATTATTATAAAGATGATAATGAAGATGCAATTATTATGAATAGAGAAAAGTAGGAAGGTGTAAAAGTGATAACATTAGGTATAGAATCTTCATGTGATGAAACATCATGTGCTGTAATTAAGGATGGAAGAGAAGTTTTATCTAATATAATATCTTCACAAATTGATATTCATAAACAATTTGGAGGTGTTGTACCAGAGATAGCTTCAAGAAAACATATTGAAAGTATAAATAACATAATTCAGGAATCTTTAGATGTTGCTGGATGTACGTTTGATGATATAGATTTAGTTGGAGTAACATACGGTCCAGGTTTAGTAGGTGCACTTTTAGTAGGTTTATCAACAGCTAAGGCTTTAGCATATGGTATGAATAAACCTTTTATAGGAGTTAATCATATTCAAGGGCATATATGTGCAAACTATATAGAACACAAAGATCTTGAGCCACCATTTATTGGACTTATAGTATCAGGTGGCCATAGTTATCTAATCTATGCAAGAGACTATGTGGATTTTGAATTAATAGGAAGAACAAGAGATGATGCTGCAGGAGAAGCTTTCGATAAAGTGGCAAGATCATTAGGACTTCCATATCCGGGAGGACCTGAGATAGATAGGTTAGCTAAAATAGGAAATAAAAAAGCTATTGAGTTTCCTAGAGTCACTTTAGAAAAAGATTCATATGATTTTAGTTTTAGTGGCTTAAAAACAGCTGTACTAAATTATTTAAATCAAAAAGAACAAAAAGGTGAAGAAGTTATAAAAGAAGATGTTGCGGCAAGTTTTCAACAAGCTGTCCTTGATGTATTAGTGGAGAAAACTTTTAGATTAGTAGATGAGAAAAAGTGTAATAAGGTAGTAATAGCTGGTGGTGTTGCAGCAAACTCTGAACTTAGAAGTCTTATGGAAAGTGAAGGCAAAAAAAGAGGAGTAAAGATATATTATCCTTCACCTGTATTATGTACAGACAATGCAGCAATGATTGCATCTGCTGCATATTATAATTACAAAGCTGGTAATAGATCAAGTTTAAGCTTAGGAGTAGATCCTAACTTAGGTTTGTAAGTTATCCACAGAACAAAGGAAATCCACAGCTATAAACTGTGGATTTTGTTAGTTAAAATGTAAAATCAGTGTAAACATAGTGAATAAGTGGGGATAAGGTTGTGGATGATGTGGATAACTTGTTGATAGTGTGTGGACTAATTATCAGTAAGTATAATCCATTTGTTATATGTTTTTTCAAGTTTTTCTTCTATATTTTCTCTAGTTTGATTTAAATCAAGAACCTTTTCGTGATTTTCATATACTTCAGGGTCATAAAGTTGCTCATCAATACTTTCTAATTTTTCTTCGTATTCACTTATTAATTTTTCTAGTTTAGAAATTTCTTTTCGTTTTTCTTTTTGTTCTTTAAGATTTTCTCGTTCTTTTTTCTTTTCATATTGAATTTGGGTTTTAGTTTTATATTCATCTTCTTCTTGATTATTTTTATTTAATAATTCTTCTTTTTTACTCAAATAATAATCGTAATTACCTAAGTACTCAATTACATTATCCTCTGTAAGTTCTAAAATTCTATTAGTAGTCTTATTTAAAAAATATCTATCATGTGAAATAACAAGTAAGGTTCCCGTATATTCATTTAATGCCTCTTCTAGTATTTCTTTTGAATCTATATCTAAATGATTAGTAGGTTCATCCATTAGTAAGAA
>CAYPYI010000005.1:0-54856 GCA_964415085.1 uncultured Tissierellaceae bacterium | reverse complement strand
GGTATGGTTTTTCATGACAGTTAAATTATACTAAAAAACAGGTCATAGAGCTAGCGCTCTTTGACCTATTTTACTTTATGGGCTTTTCATTTTGAAACAGCCCCTTTTTATTTCTAGTAGTATCTATTATTATAGTGCATATTGTTATGCATTCTTCCATTATGTCTATTTGTTCTTATAGTATTATTGAATCTATCTCCTTGAAAGTTATTGTGACAATGTCCATGTCCATACCCATAGCCATATCCATAGCCATCTTCATTTTTATAATTCTCAATCATACTATCAAAATGGCTTATCCATAAATCTTTTTCTTCTTTAGTAATTTTTTTATTATTATAATCTTCTAGCACAAGCTTTTTCTTAAACTCCATATTTTCTTTAAAACTATCATATCTATAATCTGAATTAATATCTGTATTTATATTAGAGTCCACCTTTGCGAAAGATACTACACCCATACTTACTATTAATACTACTAAAGAAACTATTAAAATTTTATTATTTTTTATCATTTGTTCCTCCCCCTTTGTAATTATATGATATATTTAAATTGTGAAGCAATTATGAAGATTTTATAAAAGAGGTGATTAATATAAATTTATCAAAAAAATTATTTATTAATTTTATATTATTAATTATATTATCCATTCTAATTACAAGTATAATAGGAAATATTAAAATTAATAAAAACTTTAATGTATATTTAGAAAGTGAACAATTAGAAAGAATTAATAAAATAGCTAATGATATTGATAGTTATACTAGTAATTATACTTTGGTTGAGGATGCTATCTTTAATTATTCAAATATGGAGAATCTAAATATAAAGTTAATTGATGATAATAATAAAATAATTATATCTTCAAATGGACTTAACTCTTCTCATATGGGAATGGGTATGGGACATATGCATAATAAAATGAATAGAAAATCTCAGGATATACCAAGATATGAGGAGGTTAAATATTCTCTTAGTAATAATTATTCTCTTATTATAGGATATGAAGACAGTAGCTATCTTTATAATGACAATGTTAATATTTTTAAAAAGACTCTTAGATTTTCTTTCTTATTATCTGGGTTTATGACTATAATATTTAGTATGTTTATTATTTATTTTCTTTCTAAAAGTCTTACTAAACCAATATTAAATATAAAGAATAAGACAATTGATATTACAAATGGAAATCTTGAAGAACCTATTATTTATGATAATAATATTACAGAACTTAATGAGCTGACTGTTGCTATAAATAAGTTACAAGAGAACTTGTTACTACAAGAAACACTAAGAAAAGAATATGCTCTTAATATTTCTCATGAACTTAGAACTCCAATAACAACAATAAAAAGTTATCTAGAAGCTGTAAAAGATGAAATATGGGAACTAGATGAGGATAATTTAAATACTTTAATAATGGAAATAAATAATCTTTCCAAATTGGTGGAGGACTTAAATAATACTTTTATAAATGAAAGTTTGAATATAAAAATTAATAAAACTAAAACTAATGCATCAAAGCTACTAATAGATATATTAAATGCTTATAAGTTAATCTTATTAGAAAATAATATTAATTTAATCACCAATATACAAGATGATATAATAGCCTATATTGATGAAGATATGTTTAAACATATAATATCAAATCTTATGAATAATTCTATAAAGTATAATGATAAGTTAAACCCACAAATCAATATAACTTTAGATCAATCTTTAATTAATAATAAAGAATACTTATATTTTTCTATTAAGGATAATGGGTCTGGAATAGATGATAATGATATTAGTAAAATTTTAAATAGATTTTATAGAGCGAAAAACAATGAAGATATTAACTCTGGAACGGGACTTGGTTTATCTATCGTAAATAACTATGTTAACCTTCATAATGGTAAAATAGAAATAGAAAGTGAGATAGGAAAGTTTACAAGTGTTAAAGTTTTCTTACCTAAAAATAAGGAGGAAATAAATGGTTAATTTTTTTAAAGATAATAAATATTTACTATTAATGTCCTTTATCTATGTAATTTTTAATGTATTCTTATTTTTCAGCTTCGATAATTGGTTGGCAATATGGCTTATTTGGAATTTGTTTTTAGGATTACTGCCACTTTTTTTTATTAATGTATTTAAAAATTTGTATGAAACTAATAAAAGTACATTACTTTGTTTAGTCTTTTTTTTACTGTGGTTGTTATTTTTCCCGAATAGTATATATATAATTACTGATTTTATACATTTACAATCAAATGTATTTTATGAGCATATTAAGATAAATAATGGCTATGGAGTATTTTCTAATTATCAAACTATTTATACTAAGGATATCTCAATATGGTTAAAATTATTAAGCATAAGCTTATCTTATGTATTATCTACTTTGGCAGCTATAAAATCACTTGATATGGTTATGGATTTTTTAAAAAAAAGATTTAACTCAATAGTTAGCTATATCTTTCTTCTTATTATATCTTTATTAACAGGTATAGCTATTTACATAGGAAGGTTCCTAAGGTTTAATAGTTGGGATGTATTCAATGTATTTAAAATAATTAAAACATTAGTTGCAGATTTTAGTATTTTCCAAATACAATTCATTTTAAGTTTTTCAGCTTATACCTTATTTATTTATATTCTATATAAGTCTATAAGACTAGATAATAAAAGTCATCTAAAATTTTAGATGACTTTTTACCTTACAATATTATTTTCTATTTATTAAATCTTTACCTAATTTTTCTACCATATATTTTACTTCATCAACGTCTATGTTCTTAAACTCTCTATTTTCCATCACAATATTACCATCTATAATTACCGTATCTACATCTGAACCTTGAACTGTATAAGCTAAGGCAGATGTCATATTGTGTCTTGGATATAGATGTGGTTTATCTAAATCTATTAAAATAACATCTGCTATATTACCTTCTTCTATACTACCAACACCCTTAAAATTAAGTGCTTTTGCACCATTTATTGTTCCCATTTTTAGTGCATCGAATGCACCTACAGATAAAGCATCTAAGTTAACAGCCTTGTTAACTAGTGCTGCTAAATTAATTTCTTCAAACATATTTAAATTATTATTACTTGAAGCCCCATCTGTACCTAATGATACTGGAATTTCCAAATCAAGCATTCTTTGAACTGGTGCAAATCCTGATGCTAGTTTTAAATTACTTCCAGGATTATTAACTGGGTATACATTTTTTTCCTTCATTAATAACATATCTTCTTCTGTAACATGTACACAATGTGCAGCTATAGTATGTACATCGAACATACCTATGCTATCCATTCTTTTTATAGGAGTCATACCAAACTCTTTTATACTATCTTCTACTTCTTTTTTTGTTTCAGATAAATGAATATGTATACCTGTATCAAGTTCTTTTGCTAAATCTACACATGTTTTCAAAAAGTCCGTTCCACATGTATATGGAGAATGAGGTGCTACCATAACAGTTATTAAACCGTTATTTTTGTTATTCCACTGTTTATACAAGTCCCTAGTTTCATTTATACTCTTCATAGGATCTGATGGATTCTCTGTCATCCCTCTTGTTAGCACTGTTCTCATTCCTATTTTTTCTGCTGCTTCTCCAACTGCATCCATAAAGAAATACATATCACAAAAAGATGTAGCTCCATTTTCAATCATTTCTATCATACTTAAAAGTGATCCCCAATAAACATCCTCACTTGTAAGTTTGGCTTCTTCTGGCCAGATTTTCTCCTCCAACCATTTCATTAAAGGTAAATCATCTGCATAGTTTCTAAGTAAAGACATCCCAACATGTGTATGTCCGTTTACAAGTCCTGGCATAAGAAGTTTATTATTACCATCAATGATTTTTTCTACTTTTATATCTTCTTTTAATTCTTTTCCTACATAGATGATTCTATTTCCTTCAATAATAACATTCATATTACTTTTTATATCTTCGTCAATCATATTAAGTAAAGATACATCTTTAATAAGTATTTTCATAAAAACTCTCCTATTCTAAATTAATTGTTGTATAGTGATTGAATAAATGCATAATTGCTGGTATTAATACTAGTTGAAGAATTATACCTGGCCAAGAATTTATAATACCATTTTCTACATATCTTATTGGATCATTTTGTATTTGGAAAGTTATAACCATAATAAACACCATAATTCCTGATATAATTCTGCCTATTATCATTGATATAAATAATGATAATAATACACTTAATTTTCTTTTTTTATTAAGCTTTGATGCTACAAATCCAAATGTTAAATATTCAAATGAAAGCAACAATGTATCTGGAAATAATACTGGAAATTTAAATATATAACTTGCTGCAATTGGTGTTATTAATCCTAATAATACTGCTAATGGTGGCTCTAAAAAAAATCCACAAAAGAATATTGGAACTTGTGTTATTAAAAATATCTCCATAAGGCTTATATTTAAAGATGCACGTTTAAAGGAAATTAATCCTAGAATAAACAGTATCATAAATATAATTATATCTCTAATATTTACTCGTTTCATCTTTTCGCCCCCAATTCATTTCTTACCTAGTTATATATAAGTATATCAGTCCTAAATAAAAAAATCATTACAGATTTATTAATTAATATATTTATTCTAAGTCCAATATTGTTTCATTAATTGAATTAGATAAAGGCTTATTAAACATCTTTATAAATACAAGTCCTAATATAGATAATATCAGAAAAATTAACTCTGACTTTATTATTGAATATAAAATATAAGTTATTATAGATATAGCTGCTAAGTATATAAAGTTAAATCCCATACTTATTATTACATTTGTATTTTGTTTCATCGCTTGTTGAGGACTTGTCCAGTCTAACTTAGGATTAGATACATCAACAAGTAAATTAATTTGTATTGATGGAATAAGTAATATCGCTCCTGATATAGTAACAATCAATATATCTATTATGCTCATTTTACTAAAATATATTATTGTAATTAACATTGCTATCATACCAATCCATTGAACTATAAAAGATGATAAAATTCTACTTTTTATTTGATCTTCTGTTTTTATTGGTAGTGTTCTTTGTAACCAAAAAGATTTTCCTTCTCTTGAAAAAGATGTAGATGCTGATGTTCCAAGATTAAGGCCTACTTGTCCTATTATTATTACTGATAAAAATACCAACCTGTTGTCTAAATAAAAATTATTTATTAATTCTAAGTTTTCTCCTGCTGTTTTTAACATCATAAATAATATAAGCGGCATCATAAACATTCCTACAATTGTATTTAGTAAATATACTGGAGTTTTTATAATTGAAATTATTTCTCTTTTCATTAAAGAATAATATGGTTTATTCTTTTTATATTTTAAACTAATATTTCTACTTTTATTTTTAGATTTTTTTCTAACAGCACCACCTGTAATTAATCCCTCAAAGTAGATTTTTTTACTAAATAAAATCATAACTAAAAATGATATTACATTTATACCTATAAAAATAGCACCATTAGTTAAAATAGAATTCACTTTAAATACGCTTAAAAACTTTGCCCCAAATAACCCTAATGGAAAAAACACTCCTACTCTTTCTATTAAATAATTTGAATCTTCTACTAGTTTTAATAAGCTTTCTTCAGTTATATCCATATTATTTCCTAAACTTTGTTGTAACTTTAATTGTCCAAATATTATTAAAAAAATAAAAATTACTGGTACTACAACTCTAAATACATTCTTTTTAGATCCTATATTAGTATATTTCATAAGTAACATTGTGATTATTGTGATTATTACCAAAGGAAATATAGGTATAAGTAAAAGTACTACTAGTGAATTCAACCAATAGAATATATTAGTAGTATTTTTAAATCCAAAATTTAAAATAAACGGTATAAATATGGGAAATACTATTAAATATTCTTGTACTACCAATGATAAAAATTTTGATGACATTATATCTGTTGCCTTTATTGGTAATGTTAAAAGCGAGTCTATGTCTTTTGAAAAATAAAACTTATTTATTACATGTGGCATTCCTAAAAACAATATTAAGAACTGGGATAGAACTATTCCAAGTTGCAAAAAAAATATTTCTTGGTTTAGCTTAAGTAAAATATCATGCATACCAGATATACTCCTTAAAATAATTCCATAAAGTGGAATTAGACCTAGTAATGCAAACATAATTAAAAATATTCTTTTTCGTTTATTTTTATCTTTTAAGTCAGCTATATTAAGTGAGTTATATATATCTAATTTAAATAGAGTTAAAATTTTATTCATAATCCGTCAACTCCAAGAATATATTTTCTAAACTCTCTTTGTTATTTGCATGAGTTTTTATATCTTCCATAGTTCCTTGTATTATTATTTTTCCTTTTGATATTATTGCTATTCTATCGCATAAGTTTTCAGCTACTTCCAAAACATGTGTTGAAAAAAATACTATATTACCTTCATCACATCTTTTTCTCATAACCTTTTTTAAGTTAAAAGCACTCTTAGGATCTAATCCTACCATAGGCTCATCTAATATTAATAACTTAGGATCATGAATTAGAGCAGACGTTAGTAATAATTTTTGCTTCATTCCATGAGAATACTCTTCTACCATCTTATCTAAATCATTATTTATATTGAATAGTTTAGTATATTCTTCAATTCTCTCTTTTCTAATTTTTTCTTCAACTTCATATATATCAGCAATAAAATTTAAATATTCTATACCTTTTAGTTTGTCATATATTACAGGCTGATCAGGTACGTAACTCATTATTTTCTTAGCTTCTAAAGGATTTTCCCACATATTTCTTCCGAAAATTTCAACCTTTCCTTCATCTGGTCTTAAAAGTCCAACAATCATTTTGATTGTTGTAGTTTTACCTGCACCATTAGGCCCTATAAATCCAAAGATTTCACCTGGATTTACTGTAATATTAATTTCATCTGCTGCTTTAATGTCATTTTCTCCATAAGACTTTGATATCTTATCTATTTTTAGCATATTAAACACTCCTATTCACTATGTAAATTATAATTAAAAGAACTATTAAAAGAAATCCTATTATTAACTTTCCTTTGAAATGCCCTATATTTATAGTCCATCCAACTCCCACTCTTTTTTCAACAAAAAGATTTGCATCATTTTTATTATAATAAATTGTATTTCCTAAAATCCAATATTTATCATCTTCCATAATATAATAATTATTAACTTCTTTATTCGGATACTTTATATTATCACCACTTTGTCCTAATTTAAAGCTCAAATATATATTTATTAAAACCATAAATAATGAATATAATAATATAATTTTATTAAATAATTGTATATTGTTTGTATAGCCTAACATATATAAATTCATGTAAGATAAGATTATTTGTATTATTATAAAGGAATAATAGTTAAACCTAGTCCATATATTCTTAAATATTTTTATGTTTTCCTTAGATTGAGATATATTATTATAGTCTATCTTACCTTTACTTCTAACTATAGATAGTATTATAAAATATAAGCTTAAAACTAATATAATATGAGTCATATTTATAATATTTACACTATATATATTTTTATCTGCAAACTGTAAGACATTTCCCTTAAAATCATATTTAACAGCAATCTTATTTGGTATATTTTCATAATTTAAATATACTAGAAGTAGATTTGTAATTAATATAAATCCTGGAATTACTAAAAATTTATTTATATTTTCTATCTCTATATTTTCAAAATCTACAACTTTTATATTTTTAGCATTTTTAAACCAATCTTCCTCTTCTTTTAAATCTTTAATTTTTTTATTATAAGTCAAATATACTATAAATAATAATATTAAATATAATATTGGTGTAAACATAAGAATAATTACATTTTCATAATATTTATAATTTATAAAGCTTAAAATAAAAAGCCCTATAATTCCTATAATAATAGTTGATCTATAATAGCCTGATAATATTAATTTAACTTTTTGATTTTTTCTTTTAATTTCAGGTATTTTTATACCTAATAAAACATCTTTTCTACTTGTTTTTGTAATTAATAGTTGGTTAATAAGTATTAGTAAATAACTAAATAAGTATACTACAAATAAAATATTCCTATCACTCATCTTCTCCACCACCAAATTCATCATACATTTTTTCTATAAAATCTAAAAAGTCCTCTTTTTTTATCCCCCTATTAAATCCATCTGCTATTATAAATTCAAGTTCCATTCTAGAAATTTCTTTATAATCTTTATTACCATCATTAAACTCATCTCTTACAACTGCTCCAACTCTTCTATCTATATTAAGATATCCATCTGCTTTTAACTCATTATAGGCTTTACTAACTGTATGAAGGTTAATTCCTATCTCTTCTGCTAGTTGTCTGACAGACGGTAATCTTTGCCCTGGTTTAATTTCTTTTTTTGCTATAGATATAATTATCTGCCTTTTTAATTGTTCATATATGGGAAGCTCTGAATCAAAATCAATTAAAATCATAACTCCACCTCCTGTTATATATATTATATAACAGATATTATAGATTGCAATAAAAAACTTCCTTAATTAAAAGGAAGTTATGCTTTATAGTTATAGATTGGTTTTAGTATATCGATTACATCTACTGTATCAGAGATATTTTCAAGGATATAATCTAGTGTATTGTAAGCTTTAGGACTTTCATCAAGTGTCCTCTTATTAACTGAAGTTGTGTATATATCTTTCATGTCATCTTTAAATTCTTTTAAATCTAATTCTTCAGATGCTTGTCTTCTACTCATTATCCTTCCAGCACCATGTGGAGCTGAATAATTCCAATCTTCATTTCCTTTACCTTTTGCTAATATGGATCCATCTCTCATATTTATTGGTATAAGAAGTAGTTCATCTTTATATGCAGATATAGCACCTTTTCTAATTATATTATCATCAAAATTAATATAGTTATGAATAGTTTCAAAATATTTAAAATTATCTAATTTCATATTAAGCAATTCTTCTAAGATAATATTTGCCATTACAAGTCTATTTAAACTAGCATATTCTTGAGATATCTTCATATCATGTAAATACTTATTTCTATTTTCTCCAGTTAAATAACATAAATCTTTATCATATCTATCATTACAATCTTGAATAGCTATATTTTGATAATATTTTGCAATTTGGTTTCCTAGGTTTCTACTACCAGAATGAATTATTAAATATTTATATCCACCACTATCTTCTGACAATTCTATAAAATGATTTCCTCCTCCTAAACTTCCAATGCTTTTATTTATTCTGTCTATATTTTTTAAATCCTCATAACAATATAATTCTTTTATCTTATCAAATTTATATTTTACATTTTTATGCATTTTAAATCCTGAAGGTATTTTGTTATTTATAATTTCATCTAATCTTTCTAAGTCTATATTACATTTGCCAAGCTTAACTACAAGTACCCCACAACCTATATCCACACCTACTATATTTGGAATTACCTTATCTTTCATATCTGCAGTAAATCCAATAACACATCCCATACCTGCATGGACATCGGGCATAATTCTTATTTTACTGTTCTCTATGAAATCTTGGTTTAAAAGTCTTATTATTTGATTTTTTGCTCCATCTTCCAGTTCACTAGTAAAAACCTTAGCTTGTCCAAAATTTCCATCTAATTTAATCATTTTTCCACTCCTTAAAATTATAACTATACTTTTATAAATAATTACAACATTATTAACTTTGCATTAATATTTAAGTATATGTAACATACCACATAAGGCTATATTAGTCAATTACAGGCTTTTGTCTGGTTTTTAATTTTATTTAGTAATATTTTTGTAATGTCTTTGTAATTGTATTAAATTTTTTTTAATGATAGTATGAATATATAGGAAGCTTGTAAAGGAGGAATACTATGAAAAAGAAAAGAATATTAATTTCATTATTAATGTTAGTTCTTGTCTTTTCTTTAGTTGCTTGTAATAAAGAAGATGAGAATATTGAAACACCAGGTTTAGAAGAAAATAATGAAGAAAATACAAATGGTGACGATACTAAGCTACCAGAAGAAGATGATAAAAATAATGAAGATGAGAAAAGGCTAGTAAAAATATATTTTGCTAACAGCAAGTATATTGAAACAGGTGATGAATCTATTACTAAATTAGAATCTGAGGAAAGAGAAATCGCTTCATCTGAAAATATACTAGAAGATATATATAAGGAGTTAATCAAAGGTCCAGAAGATACTGATAAATTATCTACTGTAATAATGGATAATGTTACTCTTAAGGATGCTTATATAGAAGATAAAACAGCTTATATGGATTTTAAATCAGATGAGCTACATGGAGGTTCTCTTGAAGAAACTTTCTTCGTTGATCAAATAGTAGCAAGTTTACTTGAACTTGAAGAAGTTGATAAAGTACAATTTTTAGTAGATGGTGAAACAGCGAGTTCATTAATGGGACATGTGTATATAGAAGAACCATTTGATAGTATTCAAAATTAAACATAAAAAATCTCCTTAATTTATAAGGAGATTTTTTTAATCCATATATTTTTTATATTTTTTTAATTGATTTATATTATATACAAAAACATAAAACTTTCTTTTTATATTCCCTTTTAAATCATAATCATATCCAAAAGATGTAGCTTCTTTACCCTTATTAATTAATTCCTTAACCCTTAATTTTAAATCTGTATCTTTTACATATTTAAATACAACTTTATTTGGAACAACATGCCAATAAAAAGGCTCTTTTTGAACTTTTAAATCTAATTCTTCATTTAAAACCCTATCCTTTACAACTAGCTCTGCTATATTATTTCCTGATGAGGTTACATAAAAATTACTTCTACCTTGTCTTAAGTTTATCTCAAATAACTTATACATATTATCTCTTTTATCATATTTTATATCAAAATTTGAAAATCCAACATAATTTATATCTTCAAGAAAATCTTTTATCTGTTTAAATAAATCTTCATTATATTCTGTAATTATTGCTGCATGATTTCCTATTGCCGTTGGTGTATGTTCTTCTAGTAATACATGGCCTAAACACATCATCTTTACCTTACCATTCTTATCAGAATAGCATGTTAAAACTCTCATATGAGAATCATCACCAGGTATAAAATCCTGTATAATAAGACTATCATTATACCCATTTTCATATATCTTTGTAGTTATTTTTTTAAACTCAATCTGATCATTTGCAACATAAACCTTATTCATACCTTCAAATTCATTTTCCCAATAAGAAATACTATCAGATGGCTTCACTATAACTGGATACTGAAAATCAAATGATGTGGTTTCGTCCCCCTTATTAAATATATATGTTTTTGGATAAGCTAATCCTTTCTCATCGCAAATCTTATAAAAAGATTCCTTATCAATTAGCTTTTCTTTTAAGTCTTTATTTATATAAGGTGTTATGTAATATTTTTCTAACACATCTTTATTATCTATAATAAACTCTGCATAAGCATCAGTACATCCCATTAAAATTAGTTTAGTATTAGTATCTTTATACTCATCTTTAAGATCAAGAAGTACTTTTAGACACTCTTCTTTTTCATCAATTCTTTTATCTATTCTAAAGTCAATTATTTTACTATTTTTAGTAGCTCCTAAAAAATATCTTCCATAAGCTATACTCTTAACATTATATGCTTCATGGAACGCTCTAGCTACACTATAACAATTAATATCTCCTCCAAGAAGTACTGGTTGAATATTAATAGTTTTACTTTCTAATGACACATCTATTCCTCCTTTTTTTATTTTAAACTTCCATATTCTTTATTATATAACTAAACAATAAAAAGGCAAAAGAATTTAATCTTTTGCCTTATAATATTTCTAATTATATTTAAATTATAAGTTTCTTAATTGATCTAATATCATTTTTTGTTCTACACTTGCTACAAGTCTTCTTGTATAATCAACTGTATCCGGATTAACACTAATACTTGTTATACCTTCTTTAACTAAGAACTCTGCAAATTCTGGATATTGAGATGGCCCTTGACCACAGATAGAAACTGTAGTTCCATATTTTTTAGCTGATTTTATTAAATGGGAAATAGCTCTTTTAACAGGTTCATTTCTTTCATCAAAATATCCCATATTATTTAATATTCCAGAATCTCTATCTGCTCCCATTATCAATTGTGTAAGATCATTACTTCCTATACTAAATCCGTCTACTAATTGAGCAAATTCTTCTGCTTGGAATATTACAGCTGGTACTTCAGCCATTATCCATATTTTGAAGTCTTTACTTTGAACAAGTCCTTCTTCTTTCATTATTTCTTTTACTTGAATAAGCTCTTCTGGTGTTCTAACAAATGGTAACATTACTGTTACATTGTTTAGTCCGTACTCTTCTCTTACTTTAAGTATTGCTTTACATTCAAGTCTGAATCCTTCTTCATATTCCTTAGAGATATATCTAGCTACACCTCTCCAACCTATCATCGGGTTTTGTTCTATTGGTTCAACTTCTTCTCCACCAACTAAACCTCTAAACTCATTAGTTCTAAAGTCTGACATTCTTACAACTAATTGTTTTGGATATATTTCTCTCGCAACGTGACTTACTGCCTCACTTAATTTTTCAACTAATATATCCCCTTGGCCTGTTTTTACTAAATACATAGGATGAATTCCAATAGCATTAGTAAATACAAGTTCTGTTCTCATAAGACCAATTCCATCCATTGGCAAGTTTTTATACTTTCCAATAAGTGATGGCTCACCTAGATTCATATAAATTTTTGTAGCTGTAACTGGTGCTAACTTATGAGCTAGATCTTCAGATAAATATGTTCCCTGTTTTATATTTTCTTTTTCTTCTTTATCTTCTTTACTTTCTTCTAAGATACCCTCATATACAACACCTCTTGTAGCATCTACAGTTATTTCCATTCCTGTACTAAGTACTCCTGCTGCGCCACTTGCTCCAACTATACAAGGTATTTGCAACTCTCTTGATACTATGGCTGCATGACATGTTCTTCCGCCTTCTTCCGTAACTACAGCTGATGCTTTTCTCATAGCTGGTACCATATCTGGATTAGTCATTACTGTAACAAGAATATCTCCTTCTTCTATTCTATCTATTTCTGTTATATCTTTTATATTTTTAACTTTTCCTCTACCTATACCTGGTGATGCTGGAAGTCCTTTGGTTAATACTACTAATGGTTTTTTTCCTTCATCTTTTTTAGCTTCTATTGTAGTTATAGGTCTTGATTGTAATATATAAAGTTTTTTAGTATGTCTGTCAAAACCCCATTCTATATCTTGATAACTACCATACAACTCTTCTATTTTTAAACTATAATCTATAAGTGTTTTCAATTCTTCTTCTGATAAACATTCTTTATTAATATATTCTTCGCCTAATTGGTCCATTACTTTTACTTCTAATGTTCCTTGTCCTGATTTATCTTTAATAACCATATTATTTTTACTTGAAATATATATATCTTTAACTTGTCTATTCTTTTTATCTATTACATATTCATCTGGAGTTACTAAACCTGATACAACTGCTTCTCCAAGTCCCCATGATGCATTTATCATCATCTCATCTGTATTACTATTAATTGGATTTGCAGTAAATATTACACCTGATTTTTCACTTTCAACCATTAATTGAACAACAACTGCTAAAGATACAGCAAAATGATCAAAATTTTGTTTTACTCTATAATAAATTGCTCTTGAAGTCCAAAGTGATGCCCAACATTCTCTTATATATTTTACTAATTCTTTTTCTCCACTAATGTGTAAATATGTATCTTGTTGGCCAGCAAATGATGCTTCTGGTAAGTCTTCAGCTGTTGCAGATGACCTTACAGCAACTTCAGGATTTTCTATACCTATCTTATCACTAAATTCTCTATAGGCTCTTACTAACTCGTCTTCTAAATCATTAGGTATCTCACCATCAACTATTCTTTTTCTAACTTGTTCACTTACTTTAGTTAATTCGTTTGAGTCTTCTTCGCATAATCCATACATTAAAGCTTTTATTACCTCATCTAACTCTGAGTTATTAACAAAATATGAATATGCTTGTGCTGTTACAGTAAATCCTGGTGGTACATCTAATCCTTTTTGAGTTAATTCACCAAGGTTAGCTCCCTTTCCACCTACTACTGGAATATCTTCTTTATTAGTTTCTTCAAACCATTTAATATACTTGTAAGTTGTCATTATATACCTCCAAATTATAATAATTATCGTTAATCTCTTATTTATGATTATTATTATAACACATTAGTCTTAATATGTCATACTATTTAAACAAATTTATTTAAGAATATATAATAAAATATTACTACTGTATATGTCTATATTGCAAGCTATCTAATAATAAAGCATATATTTTTTTAAATTTTAAAATTAGAGTCATGCTTAATAGTGTATACTATATAGTTTTATTTCTTAATTAGTATCACACATTAATCTGTTTTGCTTTTAAATCAATTTATTGATATATAATTTCTTTGAAATGATGAAATAAGATGTATTTTCTTACTAACTATATTCAAAATTTTAAAACCAAACAAAATATTTTTTATATAATTATCGGATTATTATATTATCTATATTTCCATTATTTTACTGTCGATTTTAATAATTTCTTTTATAGGAATTACTATATCCTCATTTAACAAAATATATTTTTTATATTGATTTATTTTTTTAAGTTTACCTTTAATTGTTATATAAGAGCCACCCTCTTTTTTATCATCAGGCTTAAAATAAGTTATATTTATTTCAGGCTGTTTTGCAATATTGTTTGCAAGTATTTGTAGTTTGTAATTTAAACTTTCTTTCATATATTCATCTAATTCTACTCTTTCTTCTGTTACTCTTGCTGCTTCCCTTACTTCTTCATAATGGCCTGTCAATGCAGCAAAAGGTGAAAATTGTGCAGCACGATCTTTATTGGACATAGCTTGTCTATTTTTTGATATATGTCTTGGAAGATTTATTATGTCGTCATATTCTCTTGTCATTCTCTATGTCCTCCTATTTGTTTATTTCTATCCAATGTTGTAGCCCCATCTTCTAAATTTACTCCCTTTAAAACTGCATTTCTACCATATTTTTCTTTTATATCTAATATTGTTTCTTGAATTTTTCTTTCTTTAGAAAGTTCTATCTTTTCTTTCTTTTTTTCTTTTTCTACTTTCTTATAATCTGTAAAGAGATTAAGTTGACTTATCTGTCTTTCTTTTACTATTTCTTCTTCCGCTATAATATTATTTGCCGATATATTAATCCTTCTTATCAAAAGATTTTTATCAACTATATCATCAAATAGCTCCATAACTGCATCTATAATAAGTTTTGTTGATGAACAATAACTATCTAGATTTATACTTCCATGTGATGACTTTGGTTTTATCCTCCCATAGGCATCAGTTGTTGTTTTCCCTTTATATAACTTATATATTTTAGGATCCAATAGACTTTCTCTGTCATAACCTATTCTTAATGTGATTTGATTTGTTACTAATCTTTTAGATACTAAATCAAGTACAAGTAAATCTGTCATCTCCCAGACTATCAATTTACCTTTTTTAAATGTATAAGGTGAATGGAGTACCTGTCCCGAACTTATACTTTTAGATAATGGCTTATATTCTTTAATATCTTTTATTGTACAAGACTCCCATCCCCATGCATGGTCTATTAATAACTCTGCATTTATCCCAAACATTTTATATAATAAATTTTCATTATGATAATCTGTAGGCTTTCCTATTGAACACCTAGCTATATCTCCCATTGTATATAACCCTTGTTTTTCAAGTCTTTTTGCGTAGCCTCTTCCTACTCTCCAAAAATCTGTTATAGGTCTATGAGACCATAGTTTTCTTCTATAACTCATTTCATCTAATTCTGCTATTTGTACACCACTTTTATCTATTGGTATTTTTTTCGCTAATATATCCATTGCAACTTTACTAAGATATAAATTACTTCCAATTCCGGCAGTAGCTGTAATACCTGTACTTTCAAGAATATCTAATAATATTTTTGTAGTAATTTCTCTTGATGTCAAATCATAGGTTTCCAGGTAGTTAGTAATATCTATAAATACTTCATCTATTGAATATACATGAATATCTTCTTCTGATACATACTTTAAATATATGTTATAAATCTTTGTACTATATTCAATATACTTTGCCATTCTTGGTCTTGCTACTATGTAGTCTACTCCTATATTCTCTGATAAATTAATCTTTTTATAATCAAAAGACTTTTCTAGAAATACTCTATCTTTTAACTTACTTAACCTTATAGCATTAACTTCATCAATTTTTTGTATAACTTCAAATAATCTTGGTCTTCCTTTTATTCCATAGGATTTTAATGTTGGAGATACAGCAAGACATATAGTTTTCTCACTACGAGCATCATCTGCAACTACAAGATTTGTATTAAGTGGATCCAGACCTCTTTCTATGCATTCTACAGAAGCATAAAATGACTTTAAATCAATTGATACATAGGTTTTTTTATCCATTAATTGTTCTAACCTCCAAATAAAATCTTTCCTTTCATAAAATTAAAAATATATATTTTACAAATTATTAATTACAAATATAGTATCACATTAATATGATTAGACAAGTTTATATTTTACTTATTTTCAATCAATCTAAAAGTGATTAATTCAATTTAACTATACTTATTAACCTACGACTATTAAAAAATATCCAATTGAGATAGATTTTAAATTATCTACTCTATTGGATATTTTAGTATTTATATTATATATTATTCTCCTGCTATTGAAAGTTCTTTTACAAATATGGTAGGAGAACCTATCTTGCCTCCACCTGCTGTTCCAAATTCTAAATCATTTCCTATTTCTATTATATTTCTAAATAAATCAAAGAAATTTCCTGATACTGTAATTTGATTTACTGGAGTTGTTATTGATCCATTTTCTATTTTATAACCTGATGCTGATAAAGAGAAATCTCCTGATACCGGATCTAATCCTGAATGAAGTCCTTGAAGACTTGTTAAATATAACCCTTCATTTGCATCTTTTAATATTTCAGCTTTTGATTTAGCTCCTTCTAATATATAAAAATTACTAACACTTGTTCCCACTGAACCCTTATAGCTTCTTCCTGCATTTCCTGTTGATTCTACATCATCTTTTATTGCAGTTTTCCAATTATATAAGTATGTTTGTAATTTACCTTCCTTAATAACTTCTTTATAGCTTGTCTTAGTACCCTCATCATCAAATCCACTAGTTCCAAGACCATCTTTTAAATAGGGATCATCTACTAATGTTAAAACCTCATTAGCTATTTGCTCTCCTAGTTTACCTTTTAATAAAGATAAACCTTTTTGAACATTCTCAGCTACAAAAACAGAACTAAAAGCTGCTAATAAACTTCCAAATGTAGTATTTTTAAATACTACTGGATAATTATCAGATTTAACACTTTCAGAGCCCAAGCTACTTATTGCATCATTAACTGCTTCATTTATAATTTCTTCTTTATTTAACTTTTCAAAGTCTCTTATAAATTTAAAGCTATAACCTGTTTTTACTTCGTCATTATCTTCTGCCATAACCCCTAAATAAACAACTGCCAATGCTTGTCTTTCATTTAAATCCACGCCTTTAGAATTAACAATATATCTTTCAACTTCTATTTCTTCATATGCACTTGCCATAGGTTTTAATCTTTCATCTTTTAAAAGTGCTTCTTTTTCTAGCTGTTTAATAAAATTTATTTTTTCTTCTCTAGAGTAAGATAATAGGTTTTCAGTAAATTCTATTTTTTCATAATCCTTATCACCTTTATAAATTATTTCTTTATCTCCTGAAATAAATTCTGCATTATCTATTACTCCTTGAATTAATGAATCTATTGAAGATTCATCTAATTTTTCCGTGTATGCATATCCCATTTTCCCATTATATATTCCTCTTAAGGATAATCCACCAGACTCAGCTATATTATATTTTGATAGTTCTCCTTCAAATACTTCCATGCTAGTTTCTTTATTTGTTGATAAATATACTTCACATTCGCTAAGATTTTCTTTTGATTTTTCTAATATTTTATTAATTAATTCTTCATATCTCATATTAGTTATCCTCCTTTCTTCCGCCTACGGTTAAGGAAGATACTCTTATACTTGGTTGACCAACATTTACTGGAATTGAACCACTTGAAGCCCCACACATACCTTGTCCTAATCCTAGGTTATCTCCAACCATATCAATTTTTTCTAGTACTTTTATACCACTTCCTATTAAAGTAGCACCTCTAACTGCATTTTCTAACTTACCATTTTTGACCATATAACCTTCCATAACAGCAAAGTTAAAGTCTCCTGTAGCAGTGTTTACACTTCCTCCACCTAAGTTTTTAGCATATAGCCCATACTCAGTATTCTTTATCATTTCCTCTAATGATGAATCTCCTGGTGCTATATAAGTATTATTCATTCTTGATGTTGGAGCATACTTGTATGATTGTCTTCTTGATGATCCTGTGGACTTTTTGTTCATCCTTCTACCATTTAAGTTATCTATTAAATAGCTTTTTAATATACCATCTTCAATTAATATATTTTTCTTTGTTGGTGTACCCTCATCATCTATATTTGTTGTACCCCATGCATTTGGAATTGTACCATCATCAATAGCTGTAACTAGTTTAGACGCAACTTGCTTTCCTTCTTTTCCAGCAAATACTGATGCTCCTTTGGAAACATGTTCGGCTTCTAATCCATGTCCACATGCTTCATGAAATAATACGCCCCCGAAGTTATTATCTATTATTACAGGCATTTTTCCACTTGGAGCGTAATCAGCATTTACAGACACAACAGCTATTCTTGATGCTTCTTTTCCAACTTCTTCCACATCTATTTCATCATATAA
Organism: uncultured Tissierellaceae bacterium; assembly: GCA_964415085.1. Lineage (GTDB taxonomy): Bacteria > Bacillota > Clostridia > Tissierellales > Tissierellaceae > CAYPYI01. The sequence goes on along the minus strand of CAYPYI010000005.1, from coordinate 35,911 downwards.
TTCAAATCCCATAGATTTACCTGGTGCAGAATATCCTACTTGCATTTCACCATCTTTAGAAGCTACTGATTGTATTGAATATCTTGTTCTTACTCTTTTATCTGTAGCAAAAATTCCATCTGTATTTGCAATTAAAATATCTTGATCTTCTTCTAAATATGTTCCTGTTACTTGAGTTATTAAGTCACTATATGCTTTTGCAGACTCATAACCTTTAGTAAGTAAATCAACTTTTTCTTTCATTGATATTTGATTAAAATATTTTTTTATTTCATTATTATTTGTATAATCACTTTTTAAAAAGTTCAAACTTACATCCACAACTTTATTTTCTAATGCTTTTGATGCTTCTTTAGCAACCTTTATTAAGTTATCTCTTGATGAGTCATTAGTATATGCATAAATACTATTTACTCCTTGAAATATTCTTATTCCTACACCATAATCTCTTCCAGAAATACTTTCTTCAACTAAACCTGATACCATTTTTATTCTTCTTGTATCTTTATCTTCTACGAAAATCTCTGCAAAATCTCCGCCATATGATAAAGCTGCATAAAGAACATCCTCTACTATCTTTTTATCTAACATTTAATCCCCCCAATTATATATGTTTATTTATATTATTTATTCAACTCATCTTTTAATTCTTTAATAGATTTTGTTGAAACCTTGCCCTTGTCTATATCTAATTCCTTTAAAACTGTGTATAAATCATTAATATCTTTAAATTCTACTTCCATATATGGATATGGGTAAGTGTTATCATCCCATGTATCAAGATCTATCCTTGTATTTTTAAAACTATAGGATTTTCTAAGTTTAAAACCAACATCAATATTATCAAATCCTAATTCTTCAAAAATTTTAATCATCATATCTTTATTATCAATTTCCACTGTCATTTCTAAATTATCCCTAATCTGCTCATTGGATATACTTTTTTTTAGAGTAACAACAGTATTTTCTCTATCCATAATCAAATCTTTAGTTTCTCTTATTCTTAAATATCCATCTAAGAAAGATTTTATAGGATTTTTAGTGGAATCAATTAATGTATTTGTTTGCTTTTCTTCTGCTATTTTCCTAGCACCTAATTTAACTAATTTGCTTTCTACTAAATCTATATCTACATTTAATATTTTTACTTCTTTTTCTCTTTCAAGATTACTTTCCATAATATGCCTCTTCATCTATTATTATAGTAGCATCTCTGTGAAGCCTTAGAAGGGATGCTGGAAGTTTAGTAGTTATTACGTCTTTTTCAAGCAAATCTTTTACTACTTTGTGTTTATTTTTACCATTTATTATCATTACAATTTTCTTGGCTTTCATTATTCCACCCATTCCAAGAGTTATAGCTGTTCTAGGAACTTCATCAATATGATCAAAATATTTAAGATTATCTTTTAAAGTGCTTTCAGTTAACTCAATAACACAAGTTCCTGATGATAACTCTTCTGCAGGTTCATTAAATCCTATATGTCCATTACTTCCTATTCCAAGAAGTTGTATATCTATACCACCTGCATCTTCTATTTCTCTATCATACTCTTTAACATATTCATCAATTTTATCCTCATCAACTAATCCATCTGGTATATGAATATTTTCTTTATTTACATTTATATGATTAAATAAATGTTCATTCATAAAGTAGTTATAACTTCCTTCATGTTCTTTTCCTACACCTATATATTCATCTAAATTAAAAGTTACAACTTCTGAAAAGTCTATATTTTCATCTTTATGATATCTTATAATTTCTTCATATGTTCCTATTGGAGTACTCCCTGTAGCTAGTCCTAATACTGTATTAGGTTTTTCTTTTACACCATCAACTATTATTTTAGCTGCTGTTTCACTTAATTCTTTATAATCTTTAACTACTACAATTTTCATATTTTCACTCCTCAATTATTAGTTTTGGTTCAAAGTTAATAAAATCACTGGATATACAATGAAAATCTATTCCAGATATCTCTCCTTCAACTGCAAACTTATGTCCACCTGCATGCAAATGTCCATATAAACAAATATCTACATTATATTCCTTCATTACCTCTACAAACTCATTGGGAGTTTGATCTTTGTTATTAAAAGGAGGATAATGAAGCATAACTATTTTCTTTTCAATATCTTTTGGAATTGAATCTAAACTCATTTTAAGTCTTAAAACTTCTCTTCTAAATACCTTTTCATCTGAATCTGAAAAGCCTTCGCTATCTCTTGAAGACCATCCCCTTGTTCCAGCTATAGCATAGTCTTTAAAAACATAGGAACTATTCTGTAGAAATACCAAAGATTCCAAATTTAAATTATTTATCTTATTTAAACTTTGCCACCAGTAGTCATGATTTCCCTTAACAAATACTTTAGTTCCAGGGAGTTTATCTATTCTTTTTAAATCGTAATATGCATCTTCTAATTTGAGTGCCCAAGAAATATCTCCAGGAATAAGAATCAAATCTTCATCTGTAATATTATCTTCCCAAAATTTTATTATCTGCTGCTCATGATCTATCCAGTTATCTCCAAATATGTCCATAGGCTTATCTTTGGAGTAATCAAAGTGTAAATCTCCTATACCATAAATCATATATACACCTCGTATTATAACCTTATTAAGTTATATTCTTTATTTAGTTTATCTAATATATCTATTTCTCTGTTTTGACAAGTAAATAAAATTATTTGCCTTTTATTACTTTCTTCGATTAATACTTTTAACATATTTTCTAATCTCACATCATCATATTGAATAAAGCAATCATCCAAGATTAAAGGTAACTGATCATTAGCTGATGAATTAGTAATACCATATCTTAGTGAGAAGTATATCTGATCAATTGTTCCTCCACTTAGATTTTCTATGTTTACTACTTTCTCGCTATTAGGTAGATGTAGATTAATATTTAAATCATCATCTATTTTAACCTTACTATATTTACCACCAGTTATATCTGAAATAACTTTTGAAATCTCTCTATTTATCTCAGGTGCAAATTCATTATGAATATCTTTTGAAAGATTCTCTATTGTATCTTTTGCTAAATTTAAAGACTCTAATTTTTTATTTAAACTTAAAAGTTCCCTTTCATAAGAGTATATTTGCTCTTCTAATTCTAGCAGCTCTTTTTTTCTTTCATCTAGAGTAAATATTCTCTCAGATATTTCTTTCTCCTCTAATAAAGTAGAATATAATTCATTTTCTAAAGTTTTTATTTCCCTACTCACATTTTCCAATTCATATTCATTAACATCTACTTTTTTATTTATTTCTTTAGACAAAAGATCTATTTCTATATTAAATTCACTTATAGTCTTATTATCCATTAAATTTTCTTTTATCTGGAGTTTACTATTTAAAGAAGATCTTATTTCTTTGTATTCCTCGGCTTTCTCTAATCCTATCTTAAACTCACCTATATCTATAAAGTTATTTGATTCCAAGAAACTATTTATATATTCATTATTTTTATTAATTTCCTTTATATATTTATCTTTCATACCATTTAAATATAAATTCCTATTAATAAGATTAGAAAATTCACTCCTATATTCTTCTTCTCTAATATATCTTATATTTAATTTCTCTTTATTTCTTTTAAAATCTAAATCATCTTTTATATCATATTTTTTAAACAAACTTATCTTTTCATCTTCTAAAGTATTTTTTTCATCTTTTAATTTTTCTTGTTTAGATATAATATCTTCAATATAATTATCTATTCTACTAGTAAATCCTTTATATTTTCTATATTTCGAATTCGTCACTAAAGCTAAAGGAATAAATAAAATATTTCCTAATAGCTGCAACTTTGTCTTAGTAAAAAAAATACTAAAAATTATAAGTATAGATATAGTTGTTGCTATTAAAAATAAAACTAGATATAAAACTTTCTTATATTCATTTTCCTTCTTATCTATATAAATAAATCTTAAGTCATTTTTCATAAGTTCATTATTTATATTCTCAATAGACTGTATAATATTTTCTATTTTTTCATAATCTTTTGCTGAGTAATTCGAGTTTAATTTTACTTTTAAGCTTTCTATCTTCTCTAGGTTTAAGTCTATCTCTTTTTGTATTTCTTTAATTCTATTACTGTTTTCTTCATTTTTATTATATAGTTCAAGTAATGTTGAATAGTCACTCACTGATAAGTCCTTATATTTTACAAGTTCCAATTCAATCTTATTTAAATCATTTATCTCTTTTTCTAGTTTGTTTATTTTATTATTCTTTGAAATTAATTCATTTAATAAAATATTATTTTTAATATTTTTTAAATCTTCAAGCTTTAAATCCAAACTTTTTATCTTTCTTTCTAATTGACTTTTTTTATCTATATAAATATTATAATTATCTTTTTTAAGTTGTAAATTATTTTTTTTCTCTTTTAATTTATCAATACTTTCATATATACCACCAAGTTTACTTGTATATGCACGTTTACTCCCAATTTCTTTAATATCATCTTCTATTTTTGATATAGCATTTTTTACAGATATATCCTCATCTAAAGATGTTGACATATTTATAATTTTATCTTTTATCTCTTCTGCTAAATGCTCATCTGTTTTATTTCCTAACTGTTTTATAGATATAGTGTTATTAAATACTACATCATTAAATCCAAAAAAATGATATCCTGGTTGCAATATTCTCCCTGATGTTCCAGTATTTACAATATCAGTTACATCTAAAAGTGTATCTTTCATAAATACTTTTGTATATTCATCTTGCTTTTTAAAATTTCTCTCTATAAGATAATCCTTACCCTCGAAATTTAACTCTAATTGTCCAATATATTTATCACTATTCCAAGGATTATATTTTTCATGTTCTTTAGTATATATGGCTCTATTTACATACGGCTTTAAAAAACCATAAAACATTCCTTGTATAAAATTATGAACTGTAGTTTTTCCCGCTTCATTTTCTCCATATATAATATTAATTTTGTCTTCTAAATTAATTTCTTTATTTTTGAACTTTCCAAAAGATATTAAATTTAATTTATTAATTTTCACTTAATTGTTCACTCCTTTAAGAGTGCCTCTAATCCTATATATAAAGCATCTTTTACTATAGGGTTTGTAAGGGATTTCTCTTGCATTTGTTCTATAAATTGTTCTACTAGCCTTCCTTTATAGTCTTTCTTTAATTTTTCTAAATCATAATCCATAACTGTTTGATCTATTATTTCTAAATAAAAAAAGTTTTCTTTGATATCTTTAAATAACATTTCTTTATCAACATTATTATTTATAAAACCCTTTAGATTAATTCTATAAAAATTATTATCTCTTCCAGATATTTCACTAAATAAATTATAAATATCATTATAAGTTAGATCTTCATTTATAGTAATATCTAGTATTGAAAACTCTCTTCTAGCAAATGGGATGAATTTTATATATAAATCATCATCTAAAACACCCTCTATAAAACCTTTTCTTCCAGTTTCTTTGAAATGTGTTGGCTCTAAACATCCTGAGTAATAAATATTATCTGCAAGTTTTTGTCTTTTATGAATATGACCTAAAGCTACATAATCTAAATCAAATGATTTTAGACTTTCCAAATTAATAGGTAAATATCCACTATCATGATCTAATCCTGAGTGTAGCAAAAGTACTTTATACTTTAAGTCCGTTTTAAAATATTCTTCTCTTAAAATCAATTCTTCTTTTTTTTCGATTTTATCCCAACTCATACCAAAAATACTAATGTTCTTATCCGGAAAATCTATTTTATCTAATTTTTTATCATCAAAAATATATACATTGTTAGGCCATTTGATTTGACTATAAATACTATTTTTCGATATATAATCATGATTTCCTGCAGCAATTAATATATTTACATCTTTATTGATACAAAATATATCTCTTAATCTTTCACCATCTCCTATGGTAAAATATTCATCTTCATATACATCTCCTGGAATAAATATAAAATCTATATTATTTTCCACTGTATACTCTATAGCTGCTTTTAATGTATTCCATATTTGTCTTCTTCTTTCTTGCGCATAGTCAACTCCAAAGGATCTATTAGTCATCTTTAATCCTAAATGTGTATCAGAAAAATGTATAAATTTAATCACTAAAAGCCCTCCAATCTATTTATATAATTATATCATATATGATTAATTATATAAATGAAAAGCACTCTTTTCAACGGAAGCTTAAAACCTATGTAGGGTTTTAAGCTTCTCTTTTAATACTTACTTTATTAACTTAGATATCTTCTTAAATTCTTCTGTTTTAGCAACTTTTAATAAGTCGAACAGTACAGTTTCTGTATTTGTTAATACACCACCTAAATCATGTATTATTTTTTTACCATTATCATCATTTAACTTAAACCTAGAACCGACTGCATCACTAACTAAGTGAACATCATATCCATTTTTTATCAAATCTCTTACAGTTTGATATACACAAATATGCGTTTCCATGCCTACTACTATAATTTTCTTTTTCTCTAGTAAATTTAATTTTTCCTCTACTTCTTCTGTGTAAGCAGAAAAACTCAATTTTTCATAAATATCTATACTGCTTATATCTAAATTTAATTCTTCTGTAGTTTTGCCTAACCCTTTTGGATATTGTTCCGTTACTATATAAGGTATATTTAATTCTTTACAGGCCTCTATTAATATATTTGTATTTTTTATAATCTCATCTTTATTATAAATTACTGGAAGTAACCTATTTTGAATATCTATAATCATAAGAACAGTTGATTGCCTATCTATAAAATATTTGTCCATAATCTAAACACTCCTTTATACTTTTTATATAATTATATCATAAAACTTAGTTTATTAGATAATCTTGGGTATATGAACTATAAAGACATAAGTAAAGTATTTACAGGAGGTGCTTCATGGAAGGATATTATAAAGAAAAAGAAAGACAGATTAATGATAATTTACAAAATATTAGTAGTTTGGATTATAAGGATATTTTAATTAATCTTGAAACTTCATTAGAAGGGATATCAAATGAAGAAGCTGAAAAAAGATTAGAGGAGTTTGGACCAAATTAAATTATCTATGAAAAAAGAAGTCCATGGTATGTAAAACTATTAAAATCATTCTTAGATCCATTTATACTAATTCTACTAGCTATTGTTGTTCTTACTTTTTTTACTGATGTTTTATTTGCTCCACCAGGAGAAAAAAGTTTTGTAACTATAATAATTATCATGACAATGGTATTAATAAGTGTTATTTTGAAATTTTCACAAGAGTATAAATCTCAAATTACAGCTGATAATTTAAAGGATCTAGTACCTACAACAACAAGTGTAGAAAGACTGGGTACTAATCCTAAAGAAATTCTTATGTCTGAAGTTGTTCCAGGAGATATTGTATATCTTGCTGCAGGTGATTTGGTACCAGCAGATATGAGAATAATATCTTGTAAGGACTTATTTATAAGTCAATCAAGTCTTACAGGTGAATCAGAACCAGTAGAAAAATATGCAGAAACTATGACTGATGATGTTAAAAGAAGAAACGCTGCTGATTTAACTAATATAGTTCTAATGGGAACTATTGTAGTAAGTGGTAGTGCTATAGGAGTTGTTGTTGAAACAGGTAATAACACCTATTTTGGTTCAATAGCAAAGTCACTTACAAAAGAAGTTGACATACTAGTTTTGAAGAAGGTGTAGAAAGTGTGAGTCATTTATTAATTAGATTCATGCTAGTTATGGTTCCAATCGTATTTTTTGTTAACTGGTATACTAAAAAAGATTGGCTTAGTGCCTTATTATTCTCTATTTCAATCGCAGTAGGTTTAACACCTGAAATGTTACCTACATTAGTTACTACAAACTTAGCTAAAGGTGCAATATCACTATCAGAAAAACAAATTATTGTAAAAAGGCTAAGTTCCATACAAAATTTTGGTGCTATGGATATATTATGTACTGATAAAACAGGAACTCTTACGGAAGATAAAATTGTACTTGAAAAATATTTAGATGTTTCTGGTAGAAGTAGTGATAGGGTACTAAGGCATGGATATTTAAATAGCTATTATCAAACAGGACTTAAAAATCTAATTGATGTTGCAGTTATTGAACACTCAGAAAAATTAGGTCTAGATAAAAATCTTGATATTTATAAAAAAATTGATGAAATTCCATTTGACTTTACTAGAAGAAGAATGAGTGTTGTTGTTGAAAGTGATAATGGAAAAAGACAATTAATAACAAAAGGTGCTATTGAGGAAATGTTAAGTATTTCATCTTTTGTTGAAATAGATGATGAGGTAGTGCCTCTTACTGAGGATATAACTAAGGAAATTTTAAAAACTGTAAATAGTTTAAATTCCGAGGGTATGAGGGTTCTTGGTATATCTCAAAAGAATAATGTTCCTGATGAGAACACCTTTGGTGTCTCTGATGAAAGTGATATGGTTTTAATTGGATATATGGGCTTTTTAGATCCCCCTAAAGCATCTTCTATCTCAGCTATTAAAGCTCTTCATAAACATGGTGTAGATGTAAAAATTCTTACAGGAGATAATGAGGTTGTTACAGTTAAAATTGCAAAAGATGTAGGTATTAATCATGAAAATCCTGTATTAGGTTCTGATATAGCCGATTTATCAGATGCTGAAATTTATGAAATTGCAAAGACCACAAATATTTTTGCTAAACTTTCTCCTTCACAAAAAGAAAGAGTTATTAGTATTTTACAAAATAATGATCATGTTGTTGGATTCTTAGGTGATGGAATAAATGATGCTCAAGCATTAAAACAAGCTGATGTTGGTATATCAGTTGATACTGCAGTTGATATTGCTAAAGAGTCTGCCGATATAATCCTTTTAGAAAAAGATCTAAATGTTTTAGAAAAAGGTGTTATAGAAGGTAGAAGAGTTTTTGGTAATATAGTTAAATATATAAAAATGACAGCAAGTTCAAATTTTGGTAATGTGTTTAGTGTATTGGTAGCAAGTGCTTTTTTACCATTTCTACCTATGATGCCACTACAATTATTAACACAAAATTTAATATATAGTATTTCTCAAATTTCAATTCCTTGGGATAATATGGATGAAGAATATTTAGAAAAACCTCAAAAGTGGGATGCAAAAAGTATTGGTACTTTTATGGTCTACATTGGACCTATAAGTTCAATCTTTGATATTGTAACATTCCTTGTAATGTGGAATGTTTTCCAAGCTAACACAATGGACAAGATGCCACTGTTTCAAACAGGATGGTTTGTTGTTGGACTATTGACACAAACGCTAATTGTGCATATGATAAGAACAGAGAAGGTTCCTTTTATTCAAAGTCGTGCTAGTAAACCTGTTATTATTATGACAATTATTATAATGATTGTGGGTATTGCAATACCATTTACAAGCTTAGGAACTTATTTAGGTTTTGTGCCACTTCCTAAAAAATATTTTGCATGGCTAGCAGGTATTTTGATTGCTTACTCTTTAACAACAGAGTTGGCTAAAAGGCTTTATATTAAGAAGTTTGGTAGTTGGATATAATTTTAAGGAGGTTTTATATGAAAAGCTATGGTTTATTTGATATTCTAGGTCCTGTAATGATTGGTCCATCAAGTTCTCATACTGCTGGTGCAGTTAGACTTGGTAAAATAGGTATGCAAATCGCTGATAAAGGATTTAATGAAGTTGATTTTTTACTTCATGGATCATTTGCCACTACTTATAAAGGACATGGATCTGACAAAGCTTTAGTTGCCGGTCTATTAGATATGGATCCAGCTGATCCTAGAATTAAAGAATCTTTTAAACTTGCTAAGGAAGCAGGAATTAAGTACAACTTTATACCGACGGATTTAGGAAATGTTCATCCAAATACTGTTAAGATGGTTTTTAAATATGCTGATAAAAAACCATATTATGTTACTGGTTCATCTATAGGTGGCGGTAGTATTATTGTTACAGATATTAATGGTGTCTTAGTTGAATTTACAGGTAACAGTTCTACTATAATCTTAAGTTATAGTGATAGAAAAGGTGTTGTCCATGAAGTAAGTACAATATTAATTAATCACGGTATCAATATAGCTACTATGAAAGTTTCTAGAGTAGATGATATAGCTACTATGATATGTGAACTTGATGTCGCTATGACTGATGATGTCATGGATGAAATAAAGTCTTTACAAGATATTAATTACATTAAATTAATAAATCCTATGGTGAGGTGATAATATGTTTAGTACTGCTGAAGAATTAATGAATATATGTAAAAATTCAAATAGAAAAATATCAGAAGTTATGATTGAAAAAGAAATGGAATATGAAAATTTATCTTTCGATGAATTAAAAGATAAACTTATGAGTACTTGGGAAGTTATGAAGAACTCTGCTACTGCAGGATTAGACGAAGAGATACATTCTGTGTCGGGTCTAGTTGGAGGTAACTCAAAGAAGATTGAAGATTATAGAAAGAATAATGAAACACTTAGTGGAGATTTTGTAAACCTTGCTATGGCAAGAGCAATATCTACATCTGAGTTAAATGCATCTATGGGAAAAATTGTTGCAGCACCTACAGCAGGTGGAGCTGGTATATTACCAGCAGCTATGCTTTCTGCTAAAGATAAACTAAATCTTACAGATGATGAAGTTTTAAATGGTTTACTTACTGCTGCTGCAATAGGTGAAATAGTTGCTATAAATGCTACTATTTCAGGAGCAGAAGGCGGATGTCAGGCTGAGTGTGGAGCTGCAGCTGCTATGGCTGCTGCTGGTATTGTTGAAATGGCTGGCGGAAGCGTAAAGCAATGTTTTGACGCAGCTGGATTTGCACTTACTCATATTATGGGACTTGTATGTGATCCTATTGCTGGATTAGTTGAATATCCTTGCATTATAAGAAACTCTTCTGGAGTAATTAATGCTTTTATTTCTGCTGATATGGCACTGGCAAATGTACAAGCTATAGTTCCATTTGATGAAATTGTAGGAGCTATGTTTAAGGTTGGTAACGCTATGCCTGAAGCTCTAAGAGAAACTGCTTTAGGTGGATTAGCAGCAACAGAAACTGCAAAAAGACATGAAAAAGATATCTTAGGACATAACTTATAATTTTCTATAAAAATACAGACCTTTACTTTCAAAAGTAAAGGTCTGTTCTAATTTATATATTTTTTACATTATCTAATTTTAATTTGCTTCCAGTGGCCTGTACCATACCTATATTTAATAAGTAACCATCTAATAAACTGATCTACAAAAACTGCAAGCCATGCTCCAATAAGTCCCATTCCTAAGTTTAGTACAAAATACCTTGCAAGAATTATTCTTATTACTAACACTCCTATAAAAGTCGATATTAAAGTCCAAACAGTATCTCCTGCACCCCTTAATCCTCCTGATATAATAAGTTGTGAACTTTGGAAAGGTTGTGCAAAAGCCATTACCTTAAGTATCTTAGCTGATTCAGCTATAACATTTGCATTAGATGTATAAAGACTTGCTATTTGTCCTCCGAAAAAGAAAAATAAAATTGCCATAGCTGTTGATATTAAAGCCCCTATTCTTTTACATGCATTAATATATCTTTCTGCTAAATCTGGTCTATTTTCACCCAAACTTCTTCCTGTCAATGTTGAAGCTGCTATACCAAAAGCTTGTCCCGGAGTAAATGATAGATTCTTTATATTTATTGAAATTTGGTGTGTTGCATAAGCTTCTGTACCAAGAGTTGATACAATTTTTATAAAAGTTATAATACCTATTCTCAAAGCAACTTGTTCTAATGCAGCTGGTACACCAATTTTAATAAGGTTATAAACTATGTCTTTATTATATTTAAATCTTTTCTTTATATTTATACTTACTAAGTTACCTGGTGTTAATATATATCTTATTAATAATAAACTAGCTATTACTTGTGATATTACAGTGGATACTGCTGCACCTGTAACACCAAGTTCTGGCATGCCAAATAAACCATAAATTAAAACCATATTTCCTATTACGTTAAATAAATTTACTGCAATATTAATTCTCATAGGTGTCTTGGTATCCCCAGAACCTCTCATAGAAGCAAATACCGAAAAGTTAAATGCCTGAAAAATAAAACCTAATACAATAGCTCTAAAATATTCTCTTCCTACCTGTAAGGTATCACTATGTGCCCCTATAAATGTCATTACTTTGTCAGTATATCTTAAGCCAATAAAAAGAATTGGTATTACTAAAAATATTTGTGTCAGTAGTATAATATGCCTAACTACATCTTCAATATCTTCTTCTCTATTTGCTCCTACATACCTTGCTACCATAGCTGTAGCACCGATATTTAATGATTGTACTAGTGAAAGCCCAATAAATACTACTTGGTTGGTTATACCTACAGCTGCAATTCCTGCAGCAGAAATTTGATCTGTACCATAATTTCCAAGCATAATCATATCAACCATACCAAACAAGGATCCTAGTAATAACTCAATAAATACTGGTCCTGCTATTGTAATTATTTGATTCCTTACATAAGCCTTGGAATACTCCTTATCCGCCGTGGGCGAACTACCCATATAAATCATCTCCCTAAATTATATATACCCTTTAATAACTAACTTTTTTTCTTCCCTCCTTTTATTTCTTTTTACACATACATTTTAATTCTATCAAAAAAGATTCTTAATAACAAATTAATGTTACTTAAGAACCTTTAGATTTATTTAATCATATCAATTTTTTTCAAAATACTTTCTTTTAAATTTTTAATTTTTTCTTGTGCTACTTCTTCACTTTCATCATTTGAATATATATATATCTTTAACTTAGGTTCTGTTCCAGAAGGCCTTATTGCAAACCATGATCCTTCATGATAATAATATTTTAAAACATTACTTTTTGGATTTCCTGTATTTTCATTTAAATAATCAATAATTTTATCTAAATATAAGTCATTAACCTGAGAAATACCTTTTTCTCTAAAACTATCCATAATTCTCGTTATTCTTTCCATTCCTTCAATACCATCTAAAACTATTGAGAATAAATCTTCTTTATAATATCCAAATTCCTCATATAATTCATGTAAAACATTTGTTAATGTCTTATTATTTTTTTTATAATATCCTGCCATTTCAGCAGATAACATAGCTGTTACTATTGCATCTTTATCTCTAACTAAATCTCCATAAGTATAACCTATACTTTCTTCAAAGCCAAATATATATTCATACTCTTTAGTTACTTCCCATTCATTAGCTTTAGAGCATATATTTTTAAATCCTGTTAATGTTTCAAAAGTTTTAACACCATATTTTTTAGCTATTTCTTTTGTCATATCACCAGTAACAATACTCTTTACAATTGCACCATTTTTAGGTAAATCTCCTTTTTCATTTCTTACTGATAGTATATAATTAACCAGTAAAATACCTATTTCATTCCCCGTAAAATAAACATATTCTCCTTCATGTTTCTCTACAAAAGATAGTCTATCTGAATCAGGATCTGTTGCTATTATAAAGTCTGCATCTATCTCTTTTGCAAGTTTTATACTTAAATCAAATGCATTTATATCTTCCGGATTAGGATATCCTACTGTAGTAAAATTAGGATCTGGATTTTCCTGTTCTTTAACTACAAATACATTCTCAAATCCTCTCCTTTTTAAGATTTCTCTTACTGGCTTATTTCCTACTCCGTTTAAGGGTGTATAGACTATCTTTATATCTTTATCTACATCATCTGTTATTTTTTCTGACAATCTAATATTTAAATATTCTTTATCAATTGTATCATCTAAAATTTCAAGCAATCCTTCTTCTTTCGCTTCATTTAAATCTTTATACTTTATATTTTCAAACTTTCCTATTTTTTCAATTTCAAGTAAGATATCATTTGCCACTTTATCAAGTATTTGAGAACCATCATCCCAATATACCTTATATCCATTATATTCTCTTGGATTATGGCTTGCTGTTACTATAATGCCTGCTTGTGTCTTTAGTCTTCTTACACTATATGCTAAAAGTGGAGTTGATCTAATATCATCAAACAAATAAACTTTTATTCCATTTGCAGTTAACACACTAGCTGCAATATTAGCAAATTCATCTGACTTTTTCCTTACATCATAAGCAATAACTACACCTTTCTCTTTAGCCTCGTCACCCTCATTTGATATAACATTACTTAATCCTTGAGTAGCTAGTGCAACAGTATATTTATTCATTCTATTAGTCCCAGCACCTAACTTTCCTCTTAATCCTGCTGTACCAAATCTTAAATCGCTGTAAAATCTATCCTTAATTTCTAAATCGTCATTTTGAATCTGAACTAGCTCTTTTTTTGTTTCTTCATCAAATATATCATTTTCTAGCCACTCTTTATATTTGTTTAAATATTCCATACAAATCCTCCTATTCAATTATATCTACAGTTTTTGCATTTACTACTCTTATTAGATCTTTAGGATTGATTTTAATCTGACTTCCTATTTTCCCTCCACTTACTACTATTTTATCTTCTTCTAAACAATCTTCTTGTATAAAAGTCTTATACTTCTTCTTCATTCCTATTGGAGAGCATCCCCCTCGTATATATCCTGTAAGTTTTTCTATTTCATCAACTCTAACTAGTTCTATCTTTTTTGCATTTACACTTTTAGCTGCTTTTTTTAAATTTAACTCCTTATCAACTGGTATCACAAAAACATATACATCATCACTACTATTAGCTACTAGAGTTTTATAAACTTGATTAAGAGGCATATTAATTTTTTTAGCTACACTTATACCATCTACCTTATCATCACTTATATCATACTCTAACATTTCATATTTTATTTTTTTACCATCTAATATTCTCATTGCATTTGTTTTTGACATAATTTTTCCTTCCTTCTAAAATTTATTTATGAAAAAGAATTTTTATAGCTGAACTTGTCCCTAATCTATCGCAACCTAAGTTTATATATTCTATCATATCTTCTTTGGTTTTTATTCCACCTGCAGCTTTTATTTTCTTATCTTTAGACAGATTATCTCTAAATAACTTGATATCTGAAACTGTTGCTCCTTCTGATCCAAAACCTGTTGATGTCTTAATATAATCAGCATCAGAATCTGATATAATTTCACACATTTTTATCTTTTCTTCATTGGATAAATAGCATGTCTCTATTATTACCTTTAAAGTTTTATCTTTTATTTCTTTCTTAATTAAATTTATCTCTTTTAATATTTTATCATAATTTTTATTTTTTAAATCAGTAATATTTATTACCATATCAATTTCATTTGCACCATCATTTATTGCTTTTTTTGCTTCATAGACTTTTACCTTAGTTTCTTGATATCCTAAAGGAAAACCTATAACTGTTGTTATATTTATATTATTATAATTGTCATTTACATATGAAACATAAGACGGTGGTATGCATACGGATTTTGCTCCATATTTAAAATATTCTTCTATTAATTTATCTATATCTTCTCTTTTGCATGTAGGATTTAATAATGTATGATCTACATAACTCATAATTTCAATATTTTCCATTATATAACCTCCTTAATTTACCTTGTATCTCTATTTTATCACATTTATAATTATTTATAAAAAAAAGACAAAGTTCTTAAAGAACCTTGTCTTTTTATAATCATTTTAGTATGTCTCTTTAAAAATTTCAAAATATTTTTGCTCGTGTGCACAAGCTGGACATTTTGAAGGAGCTGCTTTTCCTGTATGAATATATCCACAGTTATTACATTTCCATTCTACTACTTCGTCTCTTTCAAATACTATTCCTTCTTCAATATTTTTAAGTAATTTTCTGAATCTTCTTTCATGTCTTTCTTCTACTTCAGCTATTTCTCTAAATACATAAGCTATATCTTTAAATCCTTCTTCTTCAGCTATGTCTGCAAATGTTGGGTACATATTTGCTTGCTCTTCATGTTCCCCTTCTGCTGCAGCTAAAAGATTTTGCTTAGTATTTCCTAACATTACTGGGAAATCTGCAGCTATATCAATAGCTTTACCTTGTAGGTCTTCATTTAAAAATTTATAAAATCTTTTTGCATGTTCTACTTCGTTATCTGCAGTTTCCTTAAAGATATTAGCAATTTGAATATACCCTTCTTTTCTTGCCTCTTTTGAGTAGTAGTTATATCTCATTGTTGCTTGAGATTCTCCTGCAAAAGAATGCATTAAGTTTACTGCTGTTTTAGTGCCTTCTAATTTTGACATAAATTCCAACCTCCTATTTATTTGTATAATGTATCTAATACTAATTGTATCATAAGTTTATAATGTGTCAATTTATCTTATTTTTAAAATCTTATCGACAATTTATTTTTACTATGATAATATTTCTTTATAGGAAGGAGAGCTAATATGAGTAATAAAAATGAAAATCATGATCAAACACAATATTTTAATTTTCTCGGACTTAGAACTATAAAAACAGTTGTTGCTGTATTTATTTGCTTATTAATTAGCTACTTTAGAAATACTGACCCTATGAACTCTTTAATTGCGGCTATTATTGTAATGAAAAATAATCCTAAGCTAGGAATAGAGTCAGGTGTGGAAAGGTTAATAGGAACAACTATTGGTGGTATTTATGGGTTTTTTACAATACTTATTGCAAGAGCTTTTAGTATGAATATTCTGGGGATACCTTATTATATAATGATAGCACTTATGCTAATTCCTGTTATATATACTATAATTTTAGCAAAGGTCCCAGATTCAGTTAGTATTGGTGCTGTTGTATTTTTTAGTGTTACAGTATCTATGGCATTAACTCCAGATATAACACCCCTTATTTTTGTTATAAGAAGGGTTATTGAGACATTTATAGGTATTTTTGTATCTGTTATTGTCAATATGACTGTAGGAAAAGGATATAAAATGGAAGAATAAATATATAACCAAAAGCAAAACTTATAAAGTTTTGCTTTTTTTATTTAGCTCTTTAGCACTCTACTATCGGCAATTTATTTCTACTGTGATAATATTTCTTTATAGAAAGGAGTTTTTTTTAGTATGAGTAGTGGAAATAATTCTAAAGATATTAATAACAAGATTATTAAACCTATTGGTTTTAGAACCATAAAAACTGCAATTGCTGTATTTATTTGCTTACTTATTAGTTTAATTAGAAATTCTGATCCAAAATATTCTTTATTTGCAGCTGTTATTTGCATGAAGGGAAGCCCTAAAAATGGTATTACCTCAGGTTTTGAAAGACTAACCGGAACAATAATAGGTGGTATTTATGGTCTTATTGCTATTTTAATTGCAAGAAAATTTAATATGAATGTCAATGGCATTTCCTATTACATCCTAATAAGTGTTTTAGTTATTCCATTAATACATACAATAGTAACTATAAAAGTTCCTGAATCTGTAGTTATAGGAACCATAGTATATTTTATTGTTACTGTTTCTATGGCTCTTACTCCTAATATCGAGCCTTTAATGTTTGTTGTCTATCGAGTATTTGAAACTTTTATAGGTATTGTTGTATCTGTTATTGTAAATATTACAATAAATCCTTATGATATATAAAAAGTACTCTTTTAAAAGAGTACTTTTTTTATGGCTTTATATATAAATATCCGCTATTTTGTAATCTTATAATGTGTCCTATGCCTGCGGGTACTACATTAGCATCAAAAACAAAATCATCTTTAGATACTTCATTTTTCTTCATGCTATTTGAACATACTGAAATTTTAACTCCTAAATCTAGTAATTTATTTATCTTTTCTAAATTTGGATTATTTTTACTTAAATAGTATAAAATACTATCAGCATAATTTACAAGTTCTATCTCAATATCCTTATAATCAAAATCTTCTAATACATTTAATATATTTTGGAATACAGCTTCCACTTTATTTTTATCACTAACATCAAACACAACCTTTATCATAATATCACCCCTATAATTATATTTACCCTTTATATATATATTAAAAAATATTATATGATATAATTATTATAGGTGATGATATGAAAATTTTTATTGATGCAGATGGATCTCCTGTAGTGGAGAACACAGTTAAAATAGCGAAACAATTTAATATCCATGTAGTAATTGTTAAAAACTACGCTCATGAAATTACAAGTGATTATGCGGAAGTTATTTCTGTAGATATATCAAATGATAGTGCTGATTTTTATATAGTAAATAGAATTACTAAAGGGGATATTGTTGTTACTCAAGACTATGGATTAAGTGCTCTAGCTTTAGCTAAAGAGGCAATTTGTATAAATCAAAATGGTATTATTTTTGATAATGAAAACATTAATTCTTTTTTAAATACAAGACATATACATAGTGAACTTAGAAGAAAAAATAAACGTCATTCCAATACCCCAAAAAGAAATAAATCCCAGGATGAATTATTTGAAATAAACTTAAGAAATATAATAGAAAAAAGTAACCAATAAGGTTACTTTATTTTTTACTAGCTTTATAAAAAATATATATTCTATCATCCAGCTCATTATATTCTACTTTTGATTCCACTCCATATATATCTTTAATCAATTTCTCAGTTATAAGTTCTTTAGGTTTTCCACTTGCTACAATATTTCCTTTATCCATTACATATATATAATCACAATACATGCATGCAAGGTTTAAATCATGTAGTGCCACTATGCTTGTGACTTCTAAATTTTTAACAATATCAAGTATTTCAAGTTGATATTTTATATCTAAGTGATTAGTTGGCTCATCTAAGATATAGCAATTTGTATCTTGTGTTAAAGCACGCGCTAAAAGTATTCTTTGCTGTTCTCCACCGGATAATGAAGTATATATTCTATCTTTATATTCATACATTCCAACTTTTTTTAAAGACTCGTTGGCTAGTTCAATATCTTTTAATGTATCTGATTCTAAAGGTTTTTTATAAGGACTTCTGCCCATTAGAACCATATCAAATACAGTAAAATCAAATGACATTTGACTTGCTTGGGATAACACTGCAAGTTTTTTTGCACTTTCTTTTATAGAAGTATCTTTTAAATCTTTACCATCTAGATATATACTACCTCCACTTGGTTTTAATACTCTATAAATACTTTTTAGCATAGTACTTTTACCACTTCCATTTGGACCTATAATACCAACAAATTTATTTTTTGGTATTTCAATATTTATATCTTTTATAATATCCTTTCCTGATAAAGTAACTTTTAAATTTTTAGTTTCAATTTTTATATTATTCATCTACATACCCTCTTGTAAGAATGCTTTTTTTACTAATAAGTAAATAAAAATTGGAGATCCTATCATTGAGATTAATATTCCTATTGGTATATCTGTATGTGGAATTATTGTTCTTGCAAATACATCTGCCCAAATTAAAAATATTCCTCCAACAAGAGCAGAAATTGGTATAAGTGCCTTATGACTTGTCCCTACAATAATTCTTACAAAATGTGGAACAAGAAGACCTACAAAGCCTATCATACCTGATGAATAAACTATAAATCCTACTATTAATGATACTACTAATAAAAACTTCGTTCTATATTTATTTAAATCTGTTCCAAGTGTTATAGCCACATCATCTCCTAGAAGCATCAAATCTAATATTCTATATTGAGATATGAAAAAAACGATACCGGATATTATTAAAATATATATTACTTTTAAACTAGACCACTTTGCTCCTCCAAAACTTCCCATCATCCAATATGAAACACTTCTTAAAGCATCTTTATCATTAGATGTATAAACTATAAAATTAGATACTGCAGAACATGCTGCACTAATTGCCATTCCAGACAAGAGTAATTTCATTGAATTACTTCTCCCACCTATGTTTGATACTCCTAATACTAAAAGTGATACTAAAAATGCTCCTATAAATGCACTAGCTCCTATATAGTTATCTCCTAAAAACTTTCCAACCCCTAGTATAATAGCAATAACTGCTCCTAAATATGCTCCTGATGATATCCCTAAAATATATGGGTCTGCTAGTGGGTTTTTTATAACAGCTTGCATTACAACCCCACTTAAAGAAAGTCCCATACCTACTGCACATGCTAAGAGTAGTCTTGGAAGTCTAATTAACCAAACTACATCATGAATTGGAAGCTCACTATAATCTATTTCAAACTTAACATTAAACAACTTACTAATAATTACTTTATATACATCTTTAACAGGTAGATCCATACTACCAAAAGATACTGCTAATCCTATGGATAGAATTAGCAGTATTAATAAAGATATAAATAGAATCAAGTTGTATTTTTTTCTTATAGAATCTGATACATGATTCATATTTACCTCCTAATTATAAAGTTCTGGATATATGCCTTTTGCAAATGTTAATATCCCATCTATAGTTCTTATTCCACTACTATACATTTCTCCTAAAGGAATACTATATACTGATTGATTTTTAACTGCTTCCAAACTTTTAAGTGCTGGATCATTTGTAAAAATCTCAACAGATTTAGTACTTACATCCTCATCTTCCCTATCCATATATACAGAAAAAATAACATCAGGATTTAAGCTTAATATATCTTCTTGGCTTAATTCAGCTCCTTCTTGAGATAATAACTCTCCACCAAGGCTTGTAACCATGTCCCCACCTAAAGTGTTTATCCCATAAGAACGAATTCTATCTCCCATCTTTTCAACTATTAAAATAGTCTTCTTATTTTCTTGATCTTTAACATGATTTTTTACTTTTTCTACTTCTTCTTGAATTTCAGATACTATTTCTTCTGCTTTATCCTCTACATTAAAAATCTTACCTAAATTTAAAATATCATTATATTCATTTTCAAGCGTTTTTTCTTTTACTACACCACTATTTAAACTAATATATGTGTTTATACCTTTTTCATGCCAGTAATCAACTTCACCCAAATTCTTATCTGAAAATAAGGAGTACCAAGATAATATAAAATCTGGCTCTAACATTACAACCGTTTCTTTATCTGGGGCAAATTCTTCTAAGTAATTTAATTTTTCAAATGCCTCTTTATATTCATCTTTAACGGCATGATCAAGTCCTGAAGCTGCTACTATATGATCCTCAAGTCCTAAAGCTAATAAAGTTTCTATAGAATTTTGATAAACAGCTATAACTTTTTCTGGTGCTTTTTCAAAAGTTTGTGTTATCTTCTCACCTTTGAAGTTATAATTTTCTATCTCTACAGGATAGTGACTATCACTTACTTCCTCTTTTTCTACATTCTCTTCTACTTTTTCATTTGTATTAACTTCCTCTTTCTCCTGATTACCGCATCCTGTTATAATTAGTGATAATGATAGCACTAATGCTAAAAAAAATATTATACTTTTTTTACTTGTTTTAAACATTCTTATACCCCTTGTTTTAATCCAGATAAAAATTGGCATAAAAAATAAGCACATCTTCACCTGGTAGATATACTGTCAATTATTAAGCAGGTTTCCTGACTCAGTTTCATAATCTTTAAACCTTCTCGCTTTAGCAATGGTAATTTTAAAGACTCCACATTACAGTGACCGGTTCGTTCAAGAATTTCACTTGATTCCCTTTTCTAACACTTAACAATTTATATTTACATTTTTTAGTATAACATATGAATATTGCTATAACAACAGTTATAGAGTTAATTTATAGTAACATTCTTTGTTTGTTTATAATTTTTAACATGTTACTTTTTTGCCTCAAAAGTTATTATTTGAGTGTTTTTATCTGGTTTAGAATTATATAAATAATCAGAAGATATTACTATATCTTTAAATCCTATTTTTTCTAAAATTAAAGAAAATTCTCTTACTCCATAATAATATAAAATAAATTCTTGAAGTTCAGTTTCTTTAAGTTTTCCATTTATATATTTTTCATACTTTAAAATACTTTTAGTATATTGATTAATGTAATTAATGGATATATTTCTAGTTTCTAATACAATTCCTTCATTATTATTAATTTCTAAAATATCCGTATATATCTCTCCTTCTATAAAATCAGCTGGTGGTGAGATATCAATTATTAACCTTCCATCTTCTTTTAGTGCCTTATAAAAGTTATTAAGTAACTTCTCATAATCTTTAATTAGCATAAATGAACCTGTCGGCATTATTATTGTTTCGTATTTGTCCATAAAATCTAAGTCTAGAAGATCTTTATTATAAAGATTTGTATTTAAGCCTCTTATTTCTAGCTCTTTTTCACATATTTCAAGCATATCTTTAGAACTGTCTATTCCTTCAATTTCTATTTTATTTTCTAAAAGAGGTATTAAAACTCTTCCTGTTCCTACCCCTGCCTCTAAAACTAAGCCTCTTGTACCTTGTAATCTTGATATATAATATTCAATATCTCCCATGATGCTTTTTGAAATTGGCTTTGAATTAGTATAATATTGACTACTTAATTTACCATAAGATATATACATATTAATCCCCCCCTGATTAATAAAGCACCTAATAATACTTCCTTTAATCACAATATCGATTTTTGGATGTATATAAGGTGCTTTACTCTATTTAATATTTGGATTTTCATAAACTGTTTTATAAGGTGATTCATTCGCAAATTTTGTAACTTCTTTTTTAGCTTTTGGTGTTGGAAGTAAGGTGCCTGCTCCACCTACACATCCACCGGGACATCCCATTCCTTCAATTAAATATCCATCTAATCTACCAGCTTTAGCTAGAGCAAGCATTTTTCTACATTCTGCTACTCCATTAGCATTATATGTTTTTATATCCATTTCATTATCAATTTGTTCAAGACTGTTCTTAACAGCTTCTGTTACTCCTGATGCATAAGCAAAGTTTCTTCCTGGCCTAGATGCATCATTAACTTCTTCTTCTCCATGCATTTCAGCGACATCAATATTAGTAGCTACGAATATTGCTGCTAACTCTTCATAAGTTATAACAAAATCAACATATTCTCTTACATCATCCCTCATAGCTTCTATCTTTTTAGACACACATGGTCCTATAAATACGATCTTTCCTTCAGGATTTCTTTTCTTTATAACCTTTGCTGTTTCTACCATAGGTGTACTAGATGAGGAAACAAATTGCTTTAATTCTGGATAAAATTTATCAACTGTCATAGTCCACGATGGACAACAAGATGTTCCTAAGAATGGTTGTTTTTCAGGAACTAACTCTCTAAACATCTCAGCCTCATGCTTAGCAGCTATATCTGCACCCAATGCAACTTCTACAACCTCTTCAAATCCTAATTTTTTTATAGCCTCTACTATTTTTTCTGGAGTACCGAGTGGTCCAAATTGCCCTACAAATGAGGGTGCTATAAGCCCATGTAATTTTTCTCCTCTTTTTAATGCTAGTACTAGTTGGAATATATCTGTTTTATCTGTTATTGCTGCAAAAGGACAATTTAAAATACACATACCACAATTAACACATTTAGCATAATTAATTTTAGCTCTACCAAACTCATCAGACTCAATAGCATCAGCACCACATGCTGCCTTACATGGTCTTTCCTCTTTTATTATTGCTCCATATGGGCAAACGTCCTTACATTTTCCACAATCAATGCACTTATCCTTATCTATGTATGTTTGAGTTTTTCCCATTTTTATTGCATCTACTGGACACACAATAATACAAGGATGCGCTATACATTTTTTACAAGTTGGTGTAACAACATGTTTTCCATCCTCACATGATTCACAAGCAAACTCTATAACATTTATTAATGGTTCTTTTATAATACTATGTGTAACATAGGCATCTTCAACATCTGAAGATAATCTTTGATTATCTGAGTTTTTATCTCGACTAAGCCCTAATCCAAGTCTTGCCCTAGCAGCAACTATAGCTCTTTCGTGAAATACACTCCCTCTGTACTTAGCAATATCTCCATCAATAACTTTATAAGGTATATCATCCACCTCTTTTGGACTTCTATCTTCCCATGCAATACTTGCTATTTCCTTATATACTTGTCTCCTAAAATGCGTTATTGGAGTGAACATTCCCTTCATTTTCTTTAATCACCTCTAAAATTTCGGATATTATCTTTTCTGCTCTGGCATTATAACTAATTTTATTATCAATCATAACTATTGGTGCTTTTCCATCTGAACAACAGTTTAAGCATTTTACAACTTCTAAATCAACTTTATCAGGGTATTCTTCTATTAAATCTTCTAATCTATCATATAAATTTAAATTTCCCATCATAGCACAATGAGTACCCATGCATAGTTTCACATCAATTGCCATCATATCACATCCTTATATTTTTAATCTTTATTATATTATATCATTAAACTTATACTAATATAAAGATATAAAAATTCTATATAATATAAAAACACCCTATTGTTTATATTCACACGAGGTAAATATTTCTCAGTAGGGTGTAATTTCTTATTTAAAAAGTTTATTAAATATACTACTTAACATATCAAAGATTTTTCCTAATAGTCCTTTAACTTGTTCAGTATCTATATCTATTTTATCAAGTTTCTTTACAATAGAATCTAGCTGTTGAGTAACTTTATCAATATCTATATCTAATTCTGATATTCTTTTCATAACTCTTGTTACTGAGTCTATAGTTTCTTTATCCATCTTAATGCCAAGTTCTTCTACAGTTTTTTCTACTACTTCTTTAATCTTCTTCTCATCTGTAATATTATTTTCTATAATATATATTTTTACCTGAGTTATCAACTCTTCTGCTTTTTCTTTTCCTATTTCATCACTTAATTTAGCTGTTGTAACCATTTCATCATTAGCAACATCTTTTTTATTTTTTTCAATTACTTCACCTGTTAAATCTTCATAAGCTTTCATCGCACCTGTTAATGCTGCTGTACCTGATACTGGAAAAGGTCCGATTACTTTTACATATGCATCTGTAACTCCTGCTGTTAAAAGTGCATTTGCATACATATCTTCTGTAACCCAATTAATATTCTCTGTTTCAACCCTTATACCTTGACCTTCATCTAGTAATTTAATATATGCAGATGACATTGATTTATTTGTTATAATTTCTTTATCTATATACTTTCCTAAGGCTTCATGTTCTTCTTTATTTGTGATTATAATTTGCTTTATTTCTCTATCAATCCCATATTTTTTCTTTAAATCATTTACCATTGTAATATTTAAGTCTTCTCCTAAAACTAAGACTTCTTTATCAAAATCATTAGACCCACTATCTGCTAATACTACTGAAAAACTACTAATTATTATAGTTAGAATTAAAATTAATGATAATTCAGTTTTTTTATTTTTCATACTACCACACCTTTCTAATAATCCTTAGGTATAGTCATTATATCATATGTTTTACTTATATTTTATATTTAAGAATTTTGTAATGAAATCTTAAGAAAACCTAAAGATAAAATCTTTAGGTTAAATAGCTATCTATTAATTACTTTTACTTGCAAACCCTCTAAAACATCAAGTGCTTTTTCATGTAGCTCTCTATCAAAACTATCGCAAAGTTTTGCATCTACAATAATTTGTGTCTCTGGGCTTATTGCTTGAAAAACACAAACATTTGATATTACACACATATTAGTAACAAGCCCTGCTATTTCAAGTGTATCTATTCCTTTATATTCCTCTAAGTCTTTAGGATCTATTCCAAATGTAGTCTTTTCAAATCCTTTTGCATTTACTTTTTCTAATGCTTTTTTTGTATCTCCATAAAT
Source organism: uncultured Tissierellaceae bacterium (assembly GCA_964415085.1). Lineage (GTDB taxonomy): Bacteria > Bacillota > Clostridia > Tissierellales > Tissierellaceae > CAYPYI01. The sequence goes on along the minus strand of CAYPYI010000005.1, from coordinate 10,231 downwards.
CTGCCAACCTTTTGTATTTTTTATGCAATGTTCAACTGGTAAGCTTTTTCCTTCTCTTGTTGTTAGATAATTTTCTCCATGAGTATCTTGTGCATACAATACATTACCCTCACCGTATTTTAATATCTTTTCTACTATTAATTCATCTAGCTTATCCGCTCCATCAAAACCTAAAGTTCCATTTACAAAGTCATTTTGATAATCTACAACAAGTAACATGTTTTTTTTCACTAAATTATACCCCTTTCTAAATGTAATTGATTTAATTATATTACATTATAACATTAAATAATTTAGTTACAACTTTAAAAGATTTCTCTATTTGTTATATAAATACTATAAATATAAAGTATTATGGAATATACTAAAAGCACTAAAATACTTATTTTTTCATAATTACCTTCAAGAGTTATACTTCTTAGTGCATTTGTTGCATGAGTTAATGGTAATAGTTCTATAAGTCTTTTCATCCATATAGGTAATTTTTCTAGAGAGAAAAATGTGCCTGATAAAAAAGACATCGGAGTCATTATAAATGTTGAAAATCTATTTATATCATAATGACTATTTATTGTCATAGCCGCTCCATATCCTAGTGCTGCAAATAAAAAACTATTTAAAAAACATATAATTATAAATCCACTTGTTATATTTATATATACTCCAAATAAAGTAGATACAAGTATAACTAAACTTGCCGCAATCATTCCTCTTAAAGCACCACTTAATATAAATCCTAAAGCTAAAAGCTTCATATTAACAGGAGATGTTAAATAGAATTCAAAGCTCCTTTCATGAAGTCTTGTTGAATTAAGTCTAACACTCATTGCACTAAAACTAGTATTCATGGTTGTCATTGCTATTATTCCTGGAATTACAAAATGCATGTATGTATGACCTTCTACCTGGACATCTGATCCTAGCCCCCAACCAAAAGCAATCATATATAATAAGGGATTAATCATAGCCGCTGTAACTATATTAAACATTCTTCTTTTAAAAAATAGTATTTCTTTCCATAGAATCGTAAATACTTCCACCTATTTCACCTGCCTATTTGTAAAATTATAAAATACATCGCCTAAAGTAAGCTGTCTCATTAATAAATCCTTACTATCTCTTTCTTTTAGGTATCTTACTGCCTCATCTTGGCTTTTAAAATATTTGTATATGGTTCCTTTTTCTTTATCAAACTCCTCTACTGCTACTTGACCTAGGCTTTTGATTAAATTTTCTGGAGAATCATCTTTAAATATTTTACCATCATCTATAAAGCATACTCTATTACATAATGCTTCTGCTTCTTCTATATAATGAGTTGTAAGTAGTATAGTTATTCCTTCATCATTCATTTTTTTTAAGATATCCCAAATAGTTCTTCTTGCATTTATATCAATACCTACTGTTGGCTCATCTAAAAATATTATATCCGGGTTATTAATTAAAGCTTTAGCTATCATTACTTTTCTTTGTGTTCCTCCAGATAGTTGTTGGCTCATTTTATCTTTAAATTCTTCTAATTCAAGTACCTCAAGAAGATAATCAATTCTTTTTATATAAACCTCTTTTGGTATCTTGAATAGTCTAGCAGCAAAAACTAAATCTTCATATACTTTCATCTCTTTTTCTAAATTCATATATTGTGGAACAACGCCTATTTTAGCTTTTACCTTATTGTTTTTCCTACTAACTAGTTGATTATCTATTAAAATCTCACCTTCTGTAGGTCTTATTAGTGCTGTTAACATCTTTATTAGGGTTGTTTTTCCTGCTCCATTTGGCCCTAGCAATCCAATAAAATCACCATCATTTATTTTAAGTGTTACATTATCTACAGCTTTCTTATCCTTAAAGCACTTAGTAACTCCATTTATTTCTATCAAACTTATACCCCTTTCTACATTTAAAAAAGGAAATATGACTCCTCATATTTCCCTATTTTAATTATTTATTATTCTTTGCGGTATAAAGAAAGGACAGTCATTTTCTAGATCTTTATATACTGTTCCCTCAATATCAAAAATATCTTCTATGGTATTATCCGTTATAATATTACATGACTTTTCATAGTTTACAATATTTCCATCTTTCACTGCACATATTGTATCTGAGTACCTTACCGCTTGATTAATATCATGTAGAACCATAATTACAGTTAAATCTAGTTCTTTATTTAATTTCTTTATCGTCTCTAATACATCTAATTGATGAGCTATATCAAGAAATGTAGTAGGCTCATCCAAAAGAAGTACCTTTGGATTCTGAGCTAGAGCCATTGCAATCCAAGCTCTTTGTCCTTCACCACCCGATAAGGTATTTACATATCTTTTTCTTAATTTTTCTAATTTTGTCGTTTCAATAGCCCAATCTACAATATCTTTGTTTTCTTTATCCATCTTCTGATTAAATTTCATATGAGGATGTCTTCCATATGTAACTAATTTTTCAACTGTTACATCTGATCCTATATTTCTTACTTGTGGTAATATTGCTATTTTTTTCGCTACTTCTCTTGTTGGCATAGATAAGATATCTTCACCGTATAAACTTATTTTTCCATTTAACGGTTTTATTATTCTTGATAATCCTTTTAACAGTGTAGATTTCCCAGAGCCATTTGGTCCAATTATTGATACTATCTGACCTTGATTTATTTCTAAATTTGCATTTTTTACAATTACTTTATCCCTATATCCTAAATCCACATCTTCTGCTTTAATAATTATCATTCTATACCTCCTTTTTACGAAGTAAATATAAGAAAAACGGTCCACCTATAATACTCATAATTATTCCAACCGCAATTTCTTTTGGAGCAAATAAAACTCTTGCTAATAAATCGCAACCCATAACAATAATACTTCCTAATAATATGGCTGTTGGAAATACATATTTATGATCTGTCCCAACAAACATTCTTGTCATGTGTGGAACTATTAATCCTACAAAACCTAATAAACCAGCTACACTTACTGCACTACCTGCCATTATTGAAGATATTATTATAAATATAAATCTAGTTTTCTCAACTTCTAGACCTAATCCTGTCGCTACTTCATCCCCTAAAACTAAAATATTTAACTTCTCTGATAATAAAAGCGTTAAAACTACTCCTACTAATATGTATGGGAATACCATTTTGACATCTTTCCAATTTGATCCTGAAAGTCCTCCAACCATAAAACTTACTGCTCCTGCTAGTCTATCTGGAAATAAGGAAATTAATATATTATTTCCTGCACCAAAAATTGAATTAACTGCAACCCCTGCTAATATCAATCTTGTTGGCAATACTCCTTCTTTCCAGGCTAAAGCATATATAAACATAGTGGCTAAAAAAGCACCAATGAAAGCACCTAGTGGAACTAAATAGTAATGCGTTGGGAAAAGTATTAGTATACTAAGGGCTGTAAGACCTGCTCCTGATGATACTCCTATTATATTAGGAGTTGCTAAAGAGTTGCCCATTATTCCTTGTAAAATGGCTCCTGATAAAGCAAGAGCCATTCCTACAAGCATTGCTACTATAGTTCTTGGTAATCTAATATTGAAAATTATCTGATAATTTACACCACTATCTTCACCATGAATTAATGCTTCAACTATTTCCTTAGGGCTAATAGGTACAGCCCCATAGCCCACACTAAGAAAAAAAGTTATAACTAAGACTGCAAAGAACAAAATCATTATGAATATATTTTGCTTATGCCTATCTTCCAATCCGACTCCTCCTAATTATCTAATTCTCCATAAACCTCTGGAAATAATATCTGTCCCATCATTTCATAAGATTTTGCATATTCATTATTTGGTCTAAACCAGAAGTATTCTCTATCTAAATAAATTACTCTTCCCTCTTTTACAGCTGTTAAGGAATTCCAAGCTGGATCTTTTCCTAACTCTTCATTAATTTTATCTTTAAGTTCATCCTCATTACCCATAACTAGTGTTAGTATATAGTCTGGATCTTCCTGAACTAAAATTTCTTTACTTAATTCTTTTGTTGAAAACTTATCTTCATGTAAGTCTGCTATATTTGTAACTTTAAAATCTTTTACTATTTCTCCAACCCAGAATGAAGAATCTCTAGCTCCAATATTTTTACCCGCGCTCATAAGTAAAACTTTTTTATCTGTATCTTCTGGTAATTTACTTAGAATTTCGTCTATATCTTTTTGTACTTTAACACTGTTTTCTTCAAATAAATCATCTCTATCATTTAAAAATGTAAATAATCTTACAAGTTTATGATAATCTTCCAATCCATCATAATCTAAAGATACATGAGCTATACCATTATCTTCCCAAAAAGGTATTGTTTCGCCTTGCTCTTTATTTTTTGATGCCATTATTATTAAATCTGGTTCAAGAGCTATTACTTTTTCTATACTAACTCCTCCACCACCAGAATTACCAACAACTTCTGCATCTTCTGTTCCTTCTATTTTGCCTTGTGTTTTTGACTCTTCCATTCTTCCTACTACACTTCCACCATTTTCCATCCATAATTCTAAGTATGAATTATATAAAACAACAACTCTTTGTGGATTTTTTTCAAGAACTACTTCTTGTCCTCTTCCATCTGTAAACTCAACCTTATCATCATAAAATTTAAGGCCATGCTCTTCCTTTACTTCATTTGACTCTACATCTTTTGTCTGATCAACATTTTCTGCTACTTCTTCATCTACTTTCTTGTTCCCACAAGCAGTAGTAAGTACTAAAATAAAAACTAAAGCTAAGTATACTAATTTTTTCTTATTCATTCTTTGACTCCTCCAATTATATTATTATAAAAAAATAAACCTATCGATTACGATAGGTTTAGGCATGCCAAATTAAATACTCTTTTGGTCACGTCACTTTCCCACCGAAAGTTCGATCTTTTTTTAATTTAGACAGGTCTCCTGGCTTGTATTTGTAAGAGTATTACCTTCCCAAAATATATATTTCAGTGGTTATTATACTCAAGATACTTACAGTAGCGGGGGCTGCGTCTGAATTTAACAGACTTCCCTTAATCTAAAAATATTCTTTTTTATATCTACTAACAAAATTTATTATAACACTCTAATTTTTTAAAGTCAAATTTAATAAGCCTAAATTAAGCAGTTTTATAAGCACTCAAAGATTTTTCAATTACTTTATACATAAATGCGGTTCCAAAACTATTAATTATAGATGCTGGTAATACTACCATATATATTAAACTGCTGCTCAAGTCACTAATTCCCATAATATACTTAACACTTAATAAAAAAACAGACCCACTAACAAATGTTCCTATTAAACCTATTAAACCTACTATATATATATTGTTCCTATTTTTTAGTAAATTTTTTGTAAGTAGTAGTATTACAAAAGTGCTTATAAATTTATCTATTATATTTGGTATCTGTCCACCAGGAAAACTAGTTGTTAATGCTGAAAAAACTCCTCCTAATATGGCTACTAAAATATAATTTTCAAAAGTTGGATATAATATTATTGCTATAACAATGGATATTAATAGAAAATCCATTTTCATTCCAAAAAATATACCTGGTGTTATATGATGAATCACAAGCCCCATAGTTAATAATAATGTTACTAATATTCTGTCTTTTAATTTCATTTAAATCCATCTCCTCATTGTAATTTTTAGTTTTTTCCCAACCACTTATATCATCATCACTTGAAGTTCATAACATCATTATCACCTACCTTTATTTTTAAATAAAAAAAGAGCTTATCGAGTCCTTAAAAGGACGATAAGCTCGCGTTGCCACCTTAATTGCTTATTATAAATAAGCCACTTTAATCGGGTACGAAGAAAATTTCTTGATACCTTATTTCTATAACGGGAAATCCCGGTACTAGCTAATTTGATTAATCATTTCACCAGACTCTAAGTAGGTCCATTCATTATATTTTTAATACTAGCCTTTCACCTACGCTAGTTCGCTTTAATTAAATTTATATAATTACTACTCCTACAACGATTTATTTTCATTTATTTGTTTTTTTCATTGTAACATATATATTTTTTTAAATCAAATTAAAATACTACATCTTTTTTCTCAGTTTCTAAATATCTTCCAAGTGAATATATTACATCAGATAATCTATTTACATATTTAATAATTATTGGATCTACCTCAACAACTTCAGTAGAACTTATTATCCTTCTTTCTGCTCTTCTACAAATAGTCCTAGCTACATGAAGATGTGCACTAGCTTTATTTGTTCCTGGTATAATAAACCCCTTAAATTCATCCATATACTTATCAATTATATCTTCTAAATCTTTTATATCATCTTCTGTAATTTTATATTGAAGTTTACTTTTATCTTCAGTTGCTAGATTTGCTGCTACTGTGAATAATTTATTTTGAATATTTTCAATAATATTATAAATTTCTTCATCTTCAACATATTGTTTACTAAGTCCTAAAAAAGAACCTAATTCGTCTATGGTACCATAGCTTTCTACTCTTATATGATCCTTTTCTATCCTTACTCCATCATATAAGCTTGTTTTACCTTTGTCTCCTGTTTTTGTATATATTTTCATATTACCTCTCCTTTAACCACATTTTATTAATACTTGTAAGTATGTATGGAGACTAATATACGTATTTTAATCTTTTTGATACTATTGCTTTTAATCTATCTACCCCATATTTTTTATCTAACTCATATACTGCATAAGTTAGTTTAATATCATGCGGGTCTTTTGCATATATTGCTTTAGATAATAAATAATTCCATGATATATCATAATCATCGTTTATATCTTCATTAAAATTAATATCAGCTGCAACTATGTGAGAAATCATAGATGTTGCTGCCACATCTATTACTTTTGAGTAATCTTCAAAATATTTTTTTAATAATTCTATGGCATGAATGCCTGTTATACAATGAAGCAGAACTATATTATTGCTTTTAGCAAATAGTTTTGTAAAAAGTAATAATAACTTATATACTTTTTCATCTTCATTTCCCGTAACTATAAAACCATTTTCTATATAATATTCATTATTATATAATGCTTTAAGCCTTGTTCCTAGAGTCTTTTGCTCAGAGATTACATTTTGAACCTCTTCACTTTTATAAACACAACTCATATCTTCACATTTATACTCTGGTTTATATGAATTAAATACTATGGATTCTCTATATGAAGTAACAAAATATGACAAGGCCCTTATAACTTCTTTTTCCATAGACTCATATTCCTCATATCCTTTTACCGCATAAGCTAGTCTTATAATAGGATGATATAATCCGCTAGATATACCTAAATAGTAAGTATTTAAAATCTCTTTTACTATATCATCTAAACTTTTTTCTTTTAACATCTCTTCAATTATATAACAGCATTCTTCATACATTACACGATTACCTAAACAATCCGTAAGTTTTATATTTTTATCAATTTTATTATATCCATCTATATCTTCTAAGCTATGTTCTTTTATAAATTTATTGCTATATTCTTCTACTTTATCTAGATCATTAGTAATCTTAAATACAGCCCATTGAGCCATTGGTAAATGATTTACCAATCTATCTACATAGGGCGAATGATTATTACCATATTCATTTATAATATTACCAATATCCATCCTTACCTCTCCCCTTATTTTATATAGCGTTTATATTTTTTAACCTCATTTTCCAAATCATCTACTTCATATTCTAAACAAATCTTTGGATTTATCTCATACTTATCTAGTAAATTATATATCTCATCAACTTCTTTTTGTGATGGTATACTATGTGTATCATATACCCTATTATTTGTATGAATATGCATATATTTTATATAATCTTTCATTTCTGATATCCATTTTTCTAAATCGCAATCTGTAAGCCTTGTATGACCTACATCTAAATTTATTCCTATTTGTTCATTATCTATAAATTTAACAAGATTTAATAATAAAATAGGTTCATATTCAAATATATTTTCTATTACAATATAACCTTTATATCCACTTTCTTTTAAAATATATTCAAAAGCATCTTTAGTTTGTGAATTTATAAGTTCATTTAAACTATCCTTGTTTATTCTTGGGTTAATCTGACTGTGAAATATTACATATTCAGCCTTCAATTCTTTTGCATATTCTAATGTTTCAATATATTTTTTTTGACTAACTTCTCTAATTAAATTATCTGGACTAGCAGGTTTTAAATCTAGAAAAGGTCCATGAAGGGCTATTGTATTTTCAAATCCTTTTAAAGATTCCTTATATGTTTTTATTAGTATTTTTTTATCTTCATCTGTTAAATTTGGTTCAGTAAAATCTTGAATCTCAATTCCTATATTTAATTTATTAATTATATCAATATCAAATTTTTCTATATACTTTACGTTTTTTATAATTTCTCTCATAGTTGCTCCTTTAATTAGATTAATTTACATAATTTGGGTATACACATAATATATCACATATTTCTACTAATAATAAGGAGGTTTTTGTATGAATTTAGATTTTTTAAAAAATGAATGGGAGCAAGCTTCTAAAGAAATCCAAAAAAATTGGGATAAACTAACAAAAGAAGATATGCAAAAAGCTAAAGGAAATTTAAAAGAACTGAAGAATATTATTCAAGAAAAATATGATTTAACAAAAGATGAAGTAGATGAAGAGGTAGAAAAATTTACAAATAATATGAAGAGTAAATTTAAAACATTTGGGAAAAATTTAGAAGATGATGCTGAAATTCTTAAAATGGAAGCTGAAGATAAGGTTGAAGATTTGAAAGATGATGCCGAAATTCTTAAAATGGAAGCTGAGGATAAAGTAGATGAGACATCTGAAAAAATAAAAAGAGAAACAGAAGAAAAAATAAAGGAAGCAACTGAAAAAATGAAAAAAGGAATTGAAGATATAAAAAACAAATTTAATTAGTTTTATCGCCACAATAATTTGTGGCTTTTCTTATAAAAATATCCTCAATATTATTGAGGATATTTTTGATTATTTTAGTTTTTTATCAAACCAATCTTTCATAACTTCTAATCTTTTTACTTTGTTTGCTGGTTTACCAATTATACTATATGCATGACTTTCTCCTTTGAATACTAACATCTCAGCTTCAACATCATGATACTTCATAGCTGAATACATTTGTATACTTTCTGAAATCCAACATCTATGGTCTTTTTCTCCATGAATAAATAATGTCGGTGTTTTAGCCTTATCTGCATATTTTAAAGGTGAATGATCCCACAATTTATCATAATTTGACCATGGAGTTGCATTTGGTTGTTCTCTATTTACGTTCCATCCTATATCTGTTGCTAATAGTTTAGTTGTAAAGTTAGATATACTTTTTTCTGAAATAGCACATTTGAATCTATCAGTATGTCCTATTATCCAGTTAGTCATATATCCACCATATGATCCACCTGTAACTCCAAGTCTATTAACATCAATATTTGGATATCTAAAAATTACTTGATCTGTAAAATTCATTAAATCTTGATAATCCTTATAACCAAACTCCCCTCTTATATCTGCAAATTTTCCACCCCTACCTGCAGCTCCATGAGGATTTGTATAGAATACAAAATATCCTTGATTAGCTAAAAATTGCATATCATGGTGATAAACATCTCCATAAGTTACATATGGGCCACCGTGGATTATTAATATTCCTGGATATTGTTTACTTTCATCATAATCAGAAGGCTTAATTACAAAACCTGTTATATCATCGCCATTACTATTAAATACAAACTTTTCGATTTCTCTTAAATCTTTATCCTCACAATATTTCTCATTAAACTTGCTAATTTGTGTTATTTTTTCATCTTTTATCATATAGATTTCTTGTAACTTAACTCCTCTAACACCTATAAAGATTATGAAATCTTCAGCTATAACATAACCATCATATGAACCATAATGGTCACTATGAGTTTTAATGTTTAGATTAGAATCAACACTATATATTTGTGAACTATAGTTATCTGTTATTGTAAAGTACATCCTATCTTTATACACTCTATTAGTTGTACTTTTCTTATATCTTATATCACAAGTTATCGCTGTATTATAAGTGAAATCAAAATTTGTTTGTTTTACCATTTCTCCATCTACAAGTTTAAAGAACTCTTCACTTGTCTTAGTTCCATATTCTTTTAAATCATTAGCTAGAATTATTAATTCATCATTTAAATATTGTATTCTACTGATATTAAAAGTATCTTCATCTACTAATTGTTTTGTTTGTT
>CAYPYI010000004.1:50516-56849 GCA_964415085.1 uncultured Tissierellaceae bacterium | reverse complement strand
GCAGCAAGTTATATTTTACAATTTTATTTAGATAGTAATGGTTAGGAGGATTGAAATGGGAGAAAAGGTTTTATTTTATGATGAGCTAGGAAATGAAATGGAATTTATCATAAAGGCTAAATTTTCAATAGATGATATGGACTATGTAGCTATGTTACCTGCTGAAGAAATTGATTCAGCAACCTATATATTAAAAATAGATTATGATGATATGGGCAATGAAATACTAGTAGGTATAGACGATGATGAGCTAGAAGAGGCTACGGAAGTATATGAAGAATTGCTGGTAGAAAACTTACAATAGTTGACAAAGAGTCTAATATAATATATTATGAAAATGATATGAATTACGAACGGGTGAATATAGTGAAAATGGATATTTATGCATATAAAGAAATATTAAAGGAAAACGGATATAAATTAACTTCTCAAAGGAAGGCTATACTAGAGATATTAATGGACAATAAATCAGAGCACTTAAGTTGTGATGATATATTTAAAATAACATCTGTAGAGCATCCAGAGATAGGAATTGCTACGATTTATAGAACTTTACAGTTGTTCGAGGAATTAGGTATGGTTTATAAGCTTAATTTTAATGATGGTTTTAGTAGGTACGAATTAGATCTAGGAACGGAAGAACATCACCATCATCATTTGATATGTTTAAGTTGTGGAAAGGTAATAGAAGTTAAGGTTGATTTATTGGATTCTTTAGAGCAGAAAATTGAAAAAAATGATAATTTTACTATAGTAGATCACAATGTAAAGTTTTATGGATATTGTAGCGAGTGTAAATAAGCCCTATATTTAGGGTTTTTTCTATTACTTAAAAATAGTGGAAGTAATAAGAAAATATAGGAGAGATATAATGGGAAAATCGAATACGGTTAGAGTAATTCCTTTAGGCGGACTAGGGGAAATAGGAAAGAATATTACTTTGTTTGAATATGAAGATGAAATCTTGGTAGTAGATTGCGGAATGACATTTCCGGAAGATGAAATGTTAGGAGTCGATATAGTTATACCAGATTTAACATATCTGATTAGAAACAAACATAAAGTTAAAGGTCTTATATTAACTCATGGACATGAGGACCATATAGGAGCAATACCATACTTATTAAAGAAGATGAAATTGCCAATTTATGGAACTAAGTTAACAATTGGGTTAGTAGAAAATAAATTAAAAGAGCATAGACTAGGTAAGGTAGATTTAAATGTAGTTAATTATGGAGATACAATTAAATTAGGTAGTTTTGGAGCAGAATTTATCAAAGTGGGTCATAGCATTCCAGGTAGTGCAGCAATTGCTATACACACACCTGCAGGAATAATAGTTCATACAGGAGATTTTAAAATTGACTTTACTCCAATACTAGATGATGTAACAGATATTCATAGATTAGCTGAACTAGGTAAAAAAGGTGTACTTGCATTATTAGCAGATAGTACAAATGCAGAAAGAAGCGGATTTACAGTAAGCGAGAGCTCAGTAGGGGAAACCTTTAGAGAATTGTTTAGAAATGCTACAGGAAGGATTATAGTAGCTACATTCGCATCAAATGTGTATAGAGTACAACAAATAATACACGCAGCAGAATTAAATGGTAGGAAAGTAGCTTTATCTGGAAGAAGTATGTTAAATACTACAGGAGTAGCTAATGAATTAGGATATTTAGAAGTTCAAGATGGAACTTTAATAGATATTAAAGATATGGATAAATATGAAGATCATGAATTAGTTTTAATTACAACTGGATCTCAAGGAGAGCCTATGTCAGCACTTACTAGAATTGCACATGGAGAACATAGACAGATTACACTTCAGTCAGATGATTTAGTAATATTATCAGCAACACCAATACCAGGAAATGAAAAAACTGTATTTGGAGTTGTAAATAAATTAATAGAAAGTGGCGCTGAAGTAATTTATGAATCATTAGCAGAAGTACACGTTTCAGGCCATGCTAGACAAGAAGAGTTAAAACTTATGCATACTTTAGTAAAGCCAAAATATTTTATACCAGCACATGGTGAATATAGACATTTAAAAAGTCATGCAGATTTAGCAAAAGAATTAGGTATGGATGAGAAGAATATATTCATAATGGAAAATGGACAAACTTTAGATTTAAGTAAAAATAGAGCTAAATTTGGTCCACCAGTAACTTCTGGACATCTATTAGTTGATGGATTAGGAGTTGGTGATGTAGGTAATATAGTATTAAGAGATAGAAAGCACTTATCAGAAGATGGTTTAATAGTTGTTGTTGTAACTATAAGTAAAGAAGATGGAAAAATAGTTGCAGGACCTGATATTATCTCAAGAGGATTTGTTTATGTAAGAGAGTCAGAAGATTTAATGGAGGAAGCAAGACAAGTAGTTGCAGAAGCCTTAAATCAATGTGAAGCTCAAAATATAACAGATTGGTCAAAGTTGAAAAATGAAACAAGAAATTCTTTAAGAGGTTTCTTATATCATAAAATACAAAGAAATCCAATGATATTACCTATTATTATGGAGGTATAATTATAACCCTGATATACTTAGTTATATCAGGGTATTATTTATTACTAGAAATATATGTTATAATAAGGAGGTAATAAATTATGGATACTAAAAAAATAACAAGATCGGGATTAATAGCAGGGATATATATTATTCTAGTGTTTCTTCAATTATTGCCAGGAGTAACATCAGGACTTATATTTGGCCCTGTTCAGTTACGTATTGCCGAGGGGCTTACGATACTACCTTTTTTTGATACAGCAGCTATACCGGGGCTATTTGTTGGGTGTTTATTATCAAATTTAATTATAGCACCTTATTCAGGTTTTGGTTATATAGATGTTATAGGAGGAAGTCTAGTAACGTTAATGGCAGCATATTTTTCATCTAAGATGAAAAATAAATATTTAGCTATGTTACCACCAATAATATTAAATGCCTTAATAGTTTCTATTTGGGTTAGTTATTTTTCAAATATTCCCTATTTACTAGTAGCACTTGGAGTTGGAATAGGTGAGGCTGTATCAGTTTTATTATTTGGAACTATAGTATCAAAAGTTTATGAAAAGGTATTAATAGATAAGGAATATAATAATATAAAGTAGGTGTTTTTATGAAAAAGAGTGGAAAGTTATTTTTGATATTACTAATTGTATTAGTTATTTTTGCAGGAATGTTTTTTTATAAGAATTTAACAGATACATCGGCGGTAGATCCAACAGATCATGAGACTTATATTGTTGAGATACCATCGGGTTCTGGTACAAGTAAAATTGCAACTATTTTAAGAGAAAATGATTTAATTAAAAGTGAGTTTGCTTTTAAAAGTGCAGCAAAAAAAGAAGGTATAACATCTGATTTTAAAGCTGGTAAGTATGAGCTATCTAGAGATATGGATATTTACGACATTTTCAACATAATTACTGTAGCTCAAGCTGATAAGAAAGACAATCTAGTTAGAGTTACGATACCTGAAGGTTATGAACTAACTCATATAGCAAATAGATTTGCAGAAAATAATTTAGTTGATGAAAATAAATTTCTAGAATTAGCTAAGAATAAGAATAATTTTGATGGTGAGTTCGAATTTTTAGAGCATTTAAATAATAATCAATCGTTAGAAGGCTATTTATTTCCAGCAACATATGAAGTGGAACCAGGACAGACAGAAGAAGAAATAATTTTAATGATGTTAAAAGCTTTTAATTATATATATGAAACTGAAATTAAAAGTAGATTAAATAATTCGGAAATGACTTTAAATGAAATAGTAACTTTAGCTTCTATAATCGAAAGAGAAGGAAGACTTGATGAGGAAAGACCGATTATGTCGAGTGTATTTCATAATAGAATAGAAAAAGGAATGAATTTGGGATCTTGTGCTACTGTACAATATATTATAGGTGAAAGAAAGCCTGTACTATCAACACAAGATACGAAGATTGACTCTCCATTTAATACCTATATAAATAAAGGTCTTCCACCAGCGCCTATAGCGGCACCAGGAAAGGTATCTATAGTAGCTGCTGTAGAACCTGCTGATACAGATTATTTATTTTTTGTTTTAACTGGAAAAGATGGGAGCCACACATTTACAAAAACATATCAGGAGCATGAAGAAGCTAAGAAAAATATGATAAGGGAGTAATATTTTATGAGTAATATTAATCAAGATTATATTGTTGATTATTTAAGGGAGGTAACTCCTTCTAATAAGGAATTCTTACAAGAGTTAGAAGAATTTGCAAATGAAGAGCATGTACCAATAATAGAACCTGAGGTAGCACAGTTACTAAAAGTAATTTTAAAAATAAAAAAACCAAAAAAAATATTAGAAGTAGGAGCTGCTATTGGATATTCATCCATGCTTATGGCAGATACATTAAACAAAGATTGTGAGATAATAACAATTGAAAGATATGATAAAATGTTTAACTTAGCTACTGATAATATTAAAAAAAATGGATTTGATAAGGTTATAGATATTAGATTTAATGATGCTTTAGACGAGTTACCAAAGATAGATGAAAAGTTTGATTTGATTTTTATTGATGCAGCAAAAGGTCAATATATTGAATTTTTTGATTTAGTAAAAGATAAATTGAATGATGATGGTATTATTATATCAGACAATGTATTATATAAAGGTATGGTAGCCAATGATGAATTGGTGCTAAGAAGGAAAAAAACAATAGTTAAAAGGTTAAGAAATTATTTAGAATATATAAATGACATTAAAGATCATACAACAGCATTAATTCCAATTGGAGACGGTGTTGCTGTAACTTATAAAGGGGAGTAAGAGATGAAGAAGGTAGAGTTATTAGCTCCAGCAGGAGATATGGAGAAATTAAAAATGGCAATTAGATATGGTGCAGATGCAGTATATCTAGGAGGGGAAGCATTTGGCCTTAGAACAGCTTCAAAGAACTTCTCAATAGAAGATATCAAAGAGGGAGTAAAGTATGCTCATGATAGAGGTAAAAGAGTTTATGTAACGCTTAATATAGTACCTCACAATGAAGACTTAGATGGAATAGAAGATTTCGTTTTGGATTTATATTACGCTGGTGTAGATGCAGTAATTGTTTCTGATCCCGGAATGTTTAGTATAATTAAAAGATCCGCTCCGAATTTACCAATTCATATAAGTACTCAAGCAAGTGTTACTAACTATGAAACAATTAATTTTTGGTATGAACTAGGTGTAAGACGTGTTGTTTTAGCAAGAGAGTTATCATTAGAAGAAATTAAGGAATTAAGAAAAAATATTCCGGAAGATATGGAATTAGAGGCGTTTGTGCATGGTGCAATGTGTATGTCCTATTCTGGAAGATGCTTAATTAGTAATTATATGACAGGAAGAGATGCCAATAGAGGGGATTGTTCACATGCATGTAGATATAAATATCATTTAATGGAAGAGACAAGACCAGGCCAATTTTTCCCGGTGTTTGAAGATGAACAGGGGACTTTTATAATGAATTCTAAAGATTTATGTATGATAAAGTATCTAGATCAACTTGTTGAAGCTGGAATAAACAGTTTTAAAATTGAGGGAAGAGTTAAAAGTTTATATTACGTTTCTACGATAATTGGCGCTTATAGATTAGGTATAGATGATGTATATGAGGATACAAACTTATTCAATAAAAACAAGGAATTATATTATGAAGAAGTTCGAAAAGTAAGTCATAGGGAATTTACTACAGGATTTTATTTTGGTAGGCCAGATGATGCACAAGTTTATGAAACGAGCTCATATATAAGAGAGTATGACTTTTTAGGAATGGTGATAGACTTTGATAAAGAAACAAATATAGCAACAATTGAACAAAGAAATAGAACTTTCAAAGGTGATGAAATAGAAATATTTGGTCCACATACAAAATACTTTACCCAAACTATAGATAAGATGTGGGATGAAAAGGGTAATGAGATAGATGTTGCACCACATGCTCAACAAATTTTTAAAATTAAAATAGATCAACCAATTGATAAGTACTTTTTAATTAGGAAACAAAGACAAGAAAACTAAAATATAGTTGAAATAGCACAAGCACCCAGGATTTTATTTTGGGTGCTTGTGTTTTTAACGTTTATTTATTTTTTAGATTTGTCCATTTCTTTTTTGGCTTTATCTTTAACTTCGTCTTTTTTATCTTCAGCTTTTTCTTTCGCATCTTCAGCTTTGTCTTTAACTTCTTTAGCTTTCTCATCAGCCTTATCTTTAACTTCTTTAGCTTTTTCCTCAACTTTTTCTTCAGTTTCTTCAACTTTGTCTTCTATATTATCTTTTGTTTTTTCTAACTTATCTTTAA
>CAYPYI010000004.1:0-50416 GCA_964415085.1 uncultured Tissierellaceae bacterium | reverse complement strand
TTCTTCTTTTAATTTAGCTGCATTTTCTTCTAAATTTTTATATCCTTCTTTTACCTTATCAGTTGTTTCTTCTACAGAATCCTTTACATTATCTGAAACTTCTTTAGTTTTAGCAGCAATTTCATCTCTAGTTTCCTTACCTGATTTTGGTGCAAATAATACACCAGCAGCAGCTCCTAGAGCAGCACCTGTAGCAACACCTGCAGCTACATCTTTAGCTTTTTCTAATTTCTCTTTCATTTCTCTTTCTCTTTTTTTTCTTTTGATTTCATTAATTATACCCATTTTTTTCCTCCTCGACATTCTAGACAATTTATTAATTAATCCTACATAAGTATAAACCAAATAATATATATTCAGTATCAGATATCAAGGATTAATAATCTGATGAGGTAAATAAATATGTGAATTAATACCTTAATTATATATTACCCCCTAAGATTAAATCTAATCAAATAATATTAAGAGAACACTCTAAATAGATGTTATCATAAATGATAACCTATTAATATAAATAAATGTTAATAAAAACCCAATATAGGGTAACAATACCCTTGACATTGAATAAAACTGATGTTAATATTAATTGCTGTTATGAGATATAGAACTTCCTACATATATAATAGGAAGTTTTATTTATAAAACAAAATATGTATGCTGTATTTATAAAAGAAATTTGACAAAAGTATGCTAAATGAAATACATTATATGAAAAGGTGTATTATATTTATTTATAAATTTATGTTATTAATAAACTTCTTTAAACCGCTAAGATATTTCAATTCTAATAATATTAATACTTTTCACAATTTTAATAACATATATGTATATATAGCTTTAATAAGAAATTGACTTTAAATAAAGAAAGATGTAGGGAGTAGTTTCTTACATATTCGGAGGTGTGACGGTGGCAAAAAATTTAGTAATAGTTGAGTCCCCGGCAAAAGCAAAAACTATTGGTAAGATGTTAGGTCGAAATTACAAGGTTTTAGCTTCTGTTGGTCATGTAAGAGATTTACCGAAAAGTAGACTTGGTATTGATATAGAAGATAATTTTGAACCAGGATATATTAATATAAGAGGTAAAGGACCAGTAATAAATGAATTAAAAAAAGAAGGGAAAAAAGCAGAAAAAATATATTTAGCAACTGACCCTGATAGAGAGGGAGAAGCTATATCATGGCATTTAGCTTACCTATTAGATATAGATGAAAATGAACCAAGCAGAGTAGAGTTTAATGAGATTACAAAGACTGCTGTAAAAAAAGCAATGAAAACTCCAAGAAAAATTGATCAAGATTTGGTAGACGCACAGCAAGCAAGAAGAGTTTTAGATAGGCTAGTAGGATATCAGATAAGTCCTCTATTATGGAAAAAAATTAAAAGAGGATTAAGTGCAGGTAGAGTACAATCTGTAGCAACCAAAATGATTTGTGACAGGGAAGAAGAAATAAATAATTTTATACCAGAAGAATACTGGAGTATTCAAGCATTATTAAATAAAGACAACAAAAATTTTGAAGCAAATTTTTTCGGAGAAAGACTGGAAAATGGTAAAGATGAAAAAGTTGAACTAAAAAATGAGGAACAAGTAAAAAATATAATTGATGAATTAGATTTAGATAACTTTGTAGTGGATAATGTAACTAAAGGATCTAGAAAAAGAAATCCTTATGCACCTTATACAACAAGTACATTGCAACAAGATGCATCAAGAAGATTAAATTTTACAACAAAGAAAACAATGTCGATAGCTCAGCAATTATATGAAGGTATTGATATAAAAGGAGAAGGAACAGCAGGTTTAATAACATATATGAGAACTGATTCAACAAGAATTTCAAATGAAGCTGTTGATGGTGCTAAAAGTTTTATTCTTTCTAGATATGGAAAAGAATATTCTAATGGTGGAAGAAATTATAATAAAAAAGGAAAATCAGACAGCCAAGATGCTCATGAGGCTATAAGACCTACGAGATTTGATAAGTCTCCTGCTGAAATTAAAGATTCTTTAACTAAAGATCAATATAAGTTATATGAACTTATCTGGAATAGATTTTTATCATCTCAAATGACACCAGCAGTTTATGATACATTAAGAGTAGATATGATAAGTAATAAATATATATTTAGATCAACTGGTAGAACATTAGTATTTCCAGGATTTCTAAAAGTTTATAATATAATAGATGACAATGAGAAAGATATGGATATGCCTAATCTAGAAGAAAATGACAAGGTTGTAGTTGATAAAATAAATCCAAATCAGCATTTTACTCAACCACCAGGAAGATATACAGAAGCATCTCTTATAAAGACACTAGAAGAAAATGGTATAGGAAGACCAAGTACTTATGCTCCAACAATTGGAACAATATTAGCTAGAAATTATGTTATACTTGAAAATAAGACATTTGTTCCGACGGAGCTTGGGATACTTGTAAATGAACTACTAGTAGAATATTTTGGTGAAGTAATTAATGAAGAGTTTACTGCAAAACTTGAAGATCAATTAGATGAGATAGCTGAAGGAAATTCCAAGTGGAAAGAAGTAGTTTCTGATTTTTATGAGGATTTCTATAAATATTTAAAAGTAGCCGAAGAAGAAATTGAAGTAGTTGAAATAGAAGATGAAGAAACTGATATTCCTTGTGAAAAATGTGGTAGAAATATGGTTATAAAAATGGGAAGATTTGGAAAGTTTTTAGCTTGCCCTGGGTACCCTGAATGTAAAAATACTAAAACTATTTTAGATAAAATAGGTGTAGACTGTCCAGAATGTGGTGGAGAAATAGTAAGGAAAAAAACTAAAAGAGGCAGAAACTTCTATGGATGTAGTAACTATCCTAAATGTGAGTTTGCTTTATGGCAAGAACCATCTAAAGAAAAGTGTGAAAGATGTGGGTCTATAATGACTATTAAGAGAACAAAAAACAAAGAAACATTGACATGCATTAATAAAGATTGTGGTTTTACAAAGGATATAGATAAATAAAATACTTTTTAAATAGTATTGCATATATTAAATTCATATGTTATACTATTATAGTAATTATGCACACTTCTGGATATGAGAAGGAGTCCCTATATGGGTCTTCTGATAGAAGAAGGAAGTGGAAGAATAAAACTTGGAGGTGAATAGTATGTCAGTAATATCAATGAAAAACTTATTAGAGGCTGGAGTTCATTTTGGACATCAAACAAGAAGATGGAACCCAAAAATGAAGCCTTATATATTTACAGAAAGAAATGGTATTTACATTATTGACTTACAACAAACAGTAAAATTAGTAGAGGACGCTTATGACTTCTTAAGAGACATAGCAGCAGATGGTGGAGAGATCCTATTCGTAGGAACTAAGAAACAAGCTCAAGAAGCTATTGAATCAGAAGCAAAAAGATGCGGAATGTACTATGTTAATCAAAGATGGTTAGGTGGAATGTTAACAAACTACCAAACAATCAAAGAAAGAATTGACAGATTAAGAGAATTAGAGCAAATGGAAGAAGACGGTATCTTTGAAGTATTACCTAAAAAAGAGGTAATGCAATTAAAACATGAAGCTGAAAGATTAGAAAGATTCTTAGGCGGAATAAAAGATATGAAAGGTGTTCCATCTGCAATGTTTGTTGTGGATCCTAGAAAAGAAAAAATTGCTGTTAATGAAGCTAGAATATTAGGTATTCCAGTTATAGCAGTAGTTGATACTAACTGTGATCCAGACAATATTGACTTTGTTATACCAGGAAACGATGACGCTATAAGAGCAGTTAAATTAATAACTGAAACTATGGCTAATGCAGTTTTAGAAGGTAAACAAGGAGAACAAATGGAAGACGATTCAAAAGAAGAAAAAGTAACTGAATAATTACTTTTAAGAATAAAAGGTAAGGGTTGCAAGGTTTAAAGCCTTTTGGCTCTTACCTTTTTATAATAAATAGGAGGGACGAAAATATGGCAGTAACAGCAGCTAAAGTTAAAGAATTAAGAGAAATTACAGGTGCAGGTATGATGGACTGTAAAAAAGCATTAGTAGAAACTGATGGAAATATAGAAAAAGCAGTAGATTTATTAAGAAAAGAAGGTTTAGCTTCAGCAGGTAAAAAAGCAGGAAGAATTGCAGCTGAAGGTATAGTAACTTCTTATATTCATGGTGGAAGAATAGGAGTATTATTAGAAGTTAATACTGAAACAGATTTTGTTGCAAAAAATACAGAATTCCAAGATTTTGTAAACGATGTAGCTATGCAAGTAGCAGCAGCTAACCCAAAATATGTTTCAAGAGAAGAAGTTCCAGCTGATGAAGTTGAAAGAGAAAAAAGTATACTAACTGAACAAGCAATAAATGAAGGTAAACCAGCTCACATAGCTGAGAAAATGGTTGAAGGTAGAATGCATAAATTCTACGAACAAATTTGTCTATTAGAACAACCATTCATTAAAGATGGCGATGTTACTATAGAAGAATTATTAAATCAACAAATTTCCAAAATTGGAGAAAATATAAAAATAAGAAGATTTGCTAGATTTGAAGTTGGCGAAGGATTAGAAAAAAGAGAAGAAGACTTTGCAGAAGAAGTAGCAAAACAATTAGGTAATTAATTATAATGGAGAACAGTTTCTGTTCTCCATTTCAACAGTTTATGGAAAAAAAGGAGTGTTTTTATGGAACCCGTGTTTAAAAGAGTTGTGCTAAAGCTTAGCGGTGAAGCACTTGCAGGTGAAAAAGGGTCAGGAATAGATGATGAAACAATTTCATCAATAGCAAAAGAAGTAAAAAAAATAGTAGATCTTGGTGTTGAGGTAGCTATAGTAGTAGGTGGAGGAAATTTCTGGAGAGGCGCTGCATCTAAAACTATGGATAGAAGTACATCAGATCATATAGGTATGTTAGGAACAACTATGAATGCATTAGCATTACAAGATGGTTTAGAGAACATGGGTATGGATACAAGGGTACAATCTGCTATTGATATGAAAGAAATAGCAGAACCATATATAAGAAGAAGAGCCGTTCGTCATTTGGAAAAAGGAAGAGTGGTTATTTTTGCTGCTGGTTCTGGAAACCCTTATTTCTCTACTGATACAGCAGCAGCTTTAAGAGCAGCTGAGATAGAAGCTGAAGTTATATTGCTTGCTAAAAAAGGAGTAGATGGAATATACGATTCAGATCCAAATATAAATCCTGATGCAGTGAAATATGATAAGTTATCATATATTGATATTTTAAATAAAGGTTTAAAAATAATGGATTCAACAGCTACATCATTATGTATGGATAATGATATTCCTTTAATAGTTTTTGGAATAGATGAACCAGAAAATATTATTAAAGTTGTAAAAGGCGAAGAAATCGGAACACATGTTAAGGAGGACTAACTATGTATTTAGATGTTCATAAAGAATGTGAAGATAGAATGAAGGAGTCAATTGATTCTTTTAAAACAGAATTACAAAAGGTTAGAGTAGGAAGAGCAAATCCAGCTTTATTAGAAGGTATTTCTGTAGAATACTACGGACAAAATACACCACTTAATCAAGTTGCAAGTATTTCTGTACCAGAACCAAGACAACTTACAATTCAACCTTGGGATAAAACATTAATACCAGCTATAGAAACAGCAATTTTAAAATCAGACCTAGGAATTAACCCTTCTACAGAAGCTAATTTAATAAGATTACAAATTCCAGCACTTACTGAAGAAAGAAGAAAAGATCTAGCTAAAACAGTTAGAAAAAACTCTGAAGATGCTAAAGTTGTAATAAGAAATATTAGAAGAGAAGGCATAACAGAAATAAATAAATTAGAAAAAGCAAAAGAGTTAACTGAAGATGAAGAAAGAACTGCAGAAGAAAAAATGCAAGAACTTACAGATAAGTACATAGCAGAAATTGATGCTATTGCACAATCTAAAGAAGACGAGTTAATGGAAATATAAATTATAAACCCCTTCTATTTAGAAGGGGTTTTTTTAAACAGGGGGTAAATATGAGTAAAGAAAATCTTAAAAAAGAAGACTTAATAAAGTTAATAGATTTTGAAAGACTTCCAAAACACATAGCAGTTATTATGGATGGTAATGGTAGATGGGCACAAAATAGAATGATGCCTAGAAATTTTGGTCATCAAGAAGGAGTAAAAAGAGTTATAGATATAGTTGAAGAAGCCTCTCAATTAGGTATCGAACACTTAACTTTGTATGCTTTTTCTACAGAAAACTGGAAAAGACCTGAAAAAGAGATAGAAGGTCTAATGAAATTATTAGTGTACTTCATTAATAAAGAGTTAGACAGGCTAAATAAAAACAATGTTAAAATAAAAACACTAGGTGATATAAGTAAGTTACCAAAAACAGCCTTAAAAGAAGTAGAAAGAGCGATTGAAACTACAAAAAATAATGATGGATTAATACTTAATATAGCACTTAATTATGGTGGTAGGGACGAAATAATAAAAGGCGTTAAAGAAGTAGTAAAAGATGTTCAAAAGGGTAATATATCTATAGATGATATAAATGAAAATCTTTTTTCGGAATACTTATATACAAAAGGGCAACCTGACCCAGACTTAATGATTAGAGCAAGTGGAGAATTAAGAATTAGTAATTTCTTATTATATCAAATTGCATATTCTGAATTTTGGTTTTCTAATATATTATGGCCTGATTTTACTAAAGAAAGATTCATAGAGGCTATAATAGATTATCAAAAAAGGGATCGTAGATTTGGAGGCGTATAAACAATGAAGGATTTAAAGGTAAGATTAATCACAGCAATAATTGGAATAGTTATATTAGTAGGTGTAATAAAAATAGGAGGACTAACTTTAGGCCTTGGCACACTTTTTTTATCCATAGTAGGACTTAATGAATTTTATAAAGCTTTAGAGAACATTGAATATAAACCTATACATTGGGCAGGATATATTTCAACCATAGGTTTGTTTATATCCATTTATTTTGAAAAAATAAGTTTTCAATTTGTATTAATTATAATGGTACTTTTATTGTTAATTGAATTTTTATTTAAAGATAATATTAAAATTCATGATTTAGGCGTTACTCTTTTAGGGGTATTATACATACCATTATCACTTATGCATATTTACTTACTAGATCAAAATATATTTATTGCTTTGGTGTTTTTAGTTGGATTTGGATCAGATACATTTGCATACTTTGCTGGGAACTTATTTGGTAAGAGAAAACTATCTCCAAAAGTAAGCCCTAATAAAAGTGTAGAAGGTTCTATAGGAGGTATCTTAGGAAGTATATTATTAGCATGTATTTTTAATTATTTTTTTGTACAACAAGCTATGTGGAAATTTATAATAATAGGAGCCTTAGGTTCAGCAGTATCTCAATTAGGAGATTTAGTCGCATCAAAAATTAAAAGAACTGCACAAATTAAAGATTATGGTAAATTAATGCCAGGGCATGGTGGGGTATTAGATAGATTCGATAGTATTATATTTTGTGGTCCGTTAATATACTACTCAATAGACTTTTTGTTATAAATAGGCGGTGAAAATATGCAAACGACTTTAGCAGCAATTTTTATTTTTATGTTAGTAATATTGGTTCATGAATTTGGACATTTTGCAGTAGCTAAATTAGTAGGTATCAAAGTTAATGAATTCTCAATAGGTATGGGTCCTAAAATATTACAAAAGGATAAGGGTGAAACCAAGTATACCTTAAGACTTCTACCTATAGGTGGTTATGTTAGCATGGAAGGCGAAGATGAAGATTCAAATGATGAAAGAAGCTTTCAAAGTGCACCTGTTGTATCGAGAATAGGTGTTATTGTTGCAGGAGCTATAATGAATTTTATTTTAGCTATAGTTGTTTTTTCAATAGTTACTTTTATGATAGGAAACCCTACAAATACCGTAGACGCTGTTATAGAAAATACTCCAGCAGAGATTGCAGGAATTCAAGTTAACGATAAGATAGTAAAGGTTAATGAGAAAAATATAAACTCTTGGGAAGATGTAATAGAAAATATATCTACACTTGATGAAGGTGAAGTATTAAATGTAGAGGTATTAAGAGATGGCAAAATTGAAAAAATGAAATTAGAGACTATAAAATATGAAGAAAGTGTTATAATAGGAGTACAACCTAGAGTAGAAAAAAGTTTAATAACTTCTATAAAAGGTGGTTTTACAAAAACTTATTTTACACTTATTAGCATAGTAGATGTTTTTAAAATGCTATTTACAGGAGAAATAGGTTCGGAAGCACTAAGTGGACCTGTTGGTGTGATAAGTGGAATTGGTGAAGCTACAAAAATGGGATTTGTTTATGTATTAATAATTATGGGAATGATAAGTGTAAATCTTGGATTTTTTAATTTAATACCAATTCCAGCACTAGATGGTAGTAGGTTAATGTTCTTATTAATAGAGTTAGTAAGGGGAAAGCCTATAGATCCAGAAAAAGAGGGAAGAGTTCATTTTATAGGATTTTTATTTTTAATTTCTCTTATGCTACTTGTAACATATAAAGATATTGTTACTTTAATTTTTGGGAGGTAATCTTTTTGGAAAGTAGAAAGACAAGAGTAATAAATGTAGGAGGAGTATTAATAGGTGGAGATAATAAAGTCTCAATACAATCTATGACAAATACTCAAACTAAAGATATAGAAAACACAGTAAAACAAGTATTAGAACTTGAAAAGGCAGGATGCGATATAATAAGGATGGCCATATCTGATATAGAAGATGCAAAGGCTATTCCTAAAATAAAAGAAAAAATTTCAATACCAATAATAGCAGATATACAATATGATTATAAATTAGCTATTTATGCTATAGAAGAGGGTGTAGACGGATTAAGAATTAATCCAGGTAATATTGGTGGAATAGATAAAGTAGAGAAAATTGTTAAATTATGCAAAGAAAAAGATATCTCTATAAGAGTAGGTGTAAATGCAGGGTCTTTAAGTCAGAAATACCTAGATGAATTTGGTGGTGTTAATGAGAAATCAATGGTTTATAGTGCTCTGGAACAAGTGGAACTTTTAGAAAGTCTGGATTTTTTCAATATAAAGATATCACTAAAAGCAAGTAATGTACCACTAACAATAAAAGCTTATAAAGAAATGTCTAAAATGAGAGATTATCCTCTACATCTTGGCATAACAGAAGCAGGGCCTGTTAGACAAGGAACAATAAAATCAGCAGTTGGTATAGGCTCATTATTATCTCAAGGAATAGGAGACACAATAAGAATTTCATTAACTGGAGATCCTGTAGAGGAAGTTTTAGTAGCTAAAGAAATTCTTAAATCATTAGATCTAAGGCAAGATGGAATTGAAATTATTTCTTGTCCAACTTGTGGTAGAACTAAAATAGATTTAATAAAAATGGTAGAAATAGCAGAGCAAAGATTAAAAGATATAGATAAACCATTAAAAGTCGCTATAATGGGATGTGCTGTAAATGGTCCAGGTGAAGCAAAAGAAGCTGACATAGGAATAGCAGGTGGAAATAAAGAAGGTTTAATCTTTAAAAAAGGTGAAATAATAGAAAAAGTAAAAGAAGAAGAACTACTAGATAAACTATTAGAATATATAGATACTTTATAATTATTTCTAAGTAGGAGGAATTATTTTGAAACAAATAGATTTAAAAGAAATAATTAGGGATGAAAAATATAACTGCCTACTAAATTACAATATAAAGATTTACAATGTAACAATTATAAAAGATGAAAATTTAATGATTGTTAACATATTAGCAGATAATATAATAAAGTTAAGTGATGAAGCTCTTTTAAATAATTTATTTAAAGAGCTTTTTACTGATTTAAAAATTGAAATTAAGATAAAATATAATTGTGATTTAGAAGAGGAAGATGTATTTATAAATTATGAACGAAACTTAAAAGAGGTTATTTTGAAAAAGACACCGTCTAGTAAGTCTTGGATAGACTGTATAAGATTCGTATTAGAAAAAGATAAATTAACTCTTAAAGTAACAAATCAAATAGCTACAAGTTCTATTAAAAGAAATGGACTTATAGCTTATTTACAAGAAAAAATTAAGAATGAATTTTCTTTATCTTTAATTTTAAAAGAAATTGAAGAAGAGGATTTTGATTGTGAATCATTTTTAGAAGAAAAAATAAAAGAAGAGCAAGAAATTTCAAAACAAATAGTCATACAATCACAACAAGATATAGGAAGCAAATCTTCAGGAAAAGGAACAACAAAAGGTGAAAAAGTTAATAACTATACATTTGGTAAGAATATAACAATATCAAGTTTACCTATTAATGAAGTTACAATAGAAAGTGGTCATGTAGCTATTAAAGGTGAGATTTTCGATATGGAGACTCGCGAAATAAGAGGTAATAGAATGATAGTTACTCTTTATATAACAGATAATACAGATTCAATGCCAGCTAAAATTTTCTTAAATGAAGATAAAATAGATGACTTTCTATTAAATGTCAGTGTAGGAGATTCTGTAATGTTAGAAGGTGATGTAAACTATGATCCTTTTGCTAGAATGAAATCTATGATGTTTAGATCTCTAAAAAAAGTTAAAAAAGATGTAAGATTAGACTTAGCGGAAGAAAAGAGAATAGAGCTTCATCTTCATACAAAAATGAGTGCTATGGATAGTTCATTAAATGTATCTGAAGCTATAAAAAGAGCAAAAGACTGGGGCCATGAAGCAATAGCAATTACTGACCATGGTGTGGTTCAAGCTTACCCTGAGGCTATGAATGCTTCAGAAAAACATGATATAAAAGTAATCTATGGCTTAGAGGGTTATCTTGTAGATGATGCTAAAAAAGTTGTTGAAAATTATGATTCATCTAAGAAATATGACACATATATAGTTTTTGATATAGAGACTACAGGGCTATCACCAATTAATGATGGAATAACAGAAATAGGCGCCATAAAAATACAAGATAATAAAGTTATAGATAAATTTAGTCAGCTAGTCAACCCAGAAAAAAACATACCTACTTTCATAACAGAACTTACAGGTATTACAAATGATATGGTTAAAGATAAACCTACTATATCAAAAGTTATTAATGAATTTTATGATTTTATTGGAGAAGATGTATTAGTAGCTCATAATGCTGCTTTTGATATAGGATTTATTAGGGAAAAGTTAAGACTAAATAACTTAAGCCTTAACAATCCAGTACTTGATACTTTAGAACTTGCAAGAAGCGTTTTTCCTAATCTTAAAAATCATAAATTAGATACACTTGCAAAGCATCTAGGAGTAAGCCTTGAAAATCATCATAGAGCAGTGGATGATGCTCAAGCTACAACAGAGATATTTGTAAAAATATTAGAATCATTGGAAGAAAGAAATATAACAAGCTTTGATGAAATAAATAATATTTCAAGTAGAAACAATTCTGTAGATAAAAGTAGACCTTATCATATAGTACTATTGGTACAAAACTTAACAGGTCTAAAAAACTTATACAAATTAGTTTCAAAGTCCCATATGGATCACTTCTATAGAAATCCACGTATTCCAAAGTCCTTATTAGAGGAATATAAGGAGGGCTTGCTTATAGGAAGTGCTTGTGAAGCAGGAGAGTTATATAGCGCTATACTTAAAAATGCAAGTTATAATGAAATTAGAAATATAGTGAATTTTTATGACTATTTAGAAATACAGCCTATTGGAAACAACATGCATTTAATAGAAAGAGGAATATTAAAAGATATTACTCAACTTCAAGATATAAATAAGAAAATATATGAGCTAGGTAAAAAATATAATAAACCTGTAGTGGCAACTGGAGACGTTCATTTCTTAGAGCC
This sequence comes from uncultured Tissierellaceae bacterium, assembly GCA_964415085.1. Classification (GTDB taxonomy): domain Bacteria; phylum Bacillota; class Clostridia; order Tissierellales; family Tissierellaceae; genus CAYPYI01. Next base: position 38,604 of record CAYPYI010000004.1, on the reverse strand, counting down.
TGAAGATGAAGTATATAGAAGAATACTAATGGCAGGTCAAGGATTTAAAGATGCAGATAATCAGTCCCCTTTATATTTTAAAACTACAGATGAGATGCTTGAAGAATTTTCATACCTTGGAGAGGATATATCAAAAGAGGTAGTAATAGATAATCCTAAAAAAATAAATGAACTAATAGATAGAATAAGACCAATACCAAAGGGAACTTTCCCTCCAGTACTAGAAGGGTCTGATGAGGATTTAAAAACTATAACTTATAAAAAAGCTTATGAAGTCTATGGTGATCCACTACCAGAGATAGTAAAAGCAAGACTTGATAGAGAATTAAATGCAATAATTAAAAATGGTTATTCAGTCATGTATATAATAGCTCAAAAGCTAGTTTGGAAATCTATTGAGGATGGTTACCTTGTAGGATCAAGAGGATCTGTTGGTTCATCATTTGTTGCAACTATGAGTGGTATAACAGAGGTAAATCCTCTAGCGCCTCACTATGTATGTCCTAATTGTCAATACAGTGAGTTTTTTGAAGGTGGAGTAATAGAGTCAGGAAGTGACTTGGAAGATAAGAATTGTCCTAAATGTAATACTCAACTAATAAAAGATGGACATGATATACCTTTTGAGGTTTTCTTAGGATTCGAAGGAGATAAAGAACCGGATATTGACTTAAACTTTGCTAGTGAATATCAATCTAATGCACATAAATATACAGAAGAGTTATTTGGTGAAGGATATGTTTTTAGAGCCGGTACAATAGGTACAATAGCAGAAAGAACAGCATATGGATTTGTAAAGAAATATTTTGAACAGTCAGGGGATAATGTAAATCCGGCTGAAACTAACAGACTTGTTAAAGGGTGCACAGGAGTAAGAAGATCATCAGGGCAACATCCAGGTGGTGTAATGATAGTTCCAAAGCATAAAGAAATATTTGATTTTTCACCTATACAGTATCCTGCTAATGATAAAGATTCAGGAGTAATAACAACACATTTTGACTATGATGCAATAAGTAGTCAGATATTAAAACTTGATATACTAGGACATGATGTTCCTGGGATTATAAAAAATTTAGAAGACTTTACGGGTGTAAATCCGCTAGATATACCTTTAGATGAAAAGTCAACTATGAGTATATTCTCATCTACAGAAGCTTTAAATGTAGACCCTAAAGATATTGACTCTAAAGTGGGTACTTTGGGTATACCTGAATTTGGTACGAAATTTGTAAGACAAATGCTTGTTGATACTAAACCTACTAAATTTTCAGAACTTGTAAGAATAAGTGGATTGTCACACGGAACAGACGTTTGGCTTAATAATGCTCAAGATTTAGTTAGAAGTAATATGGCTGAACTATCAGATGTAATTTCAACAAGAGAAGATATTATGCTTACTTTAATTAATGCAGGAATGGATAAGCAAAAAGCATTCTGGATAATGGAGAAAGTAAGAAAAGGAAAGCCACTACCAGATGAAGATATAGAAGCAATGAGGAAAGTAAAATTACCTCCTTGGTATATAGATTCATGTGAAAAGATTAAATATATGTTCCCTAAAGCTCATGCTGTAGCTTACGTTATGATGTCATTTAGAATTGCATATTTTAAAGTACATCATCCTCAAGCTTTTTATTCAACCTATTTTACAACAAAAGCTGCAGATTTTGATGCAGAACTTATATTACAAGGAAAAGAAGCTGTAGAGGTTAAAATAAAAGAATTAGAAGATATGGGAAATGATATAACAGCTAAAGAGAAGAATTTATTAACAGTACTTGAGGTTGTAAGAGAGATGTATGCAAGAGGTTATGAATTCTTAAAGGTAGATTTATATAAGTCAGATAGTGATAAATTCTTAATAGAAGATGGTAAGATACTACCTCCACTTAAAGGACTTGAAGGTGTAGGGGAGAATGCAGCAAGAAACATTGTAAAAGAACGTGTAGGAGATAAGTTTATATCAATAGAAGACCTTGTACAAAGGACTAAAGTAACAAAAACTGTTGTAGAAGCACTTTCAACTCATGGATGCTTGGAAGACTTGCCTGAGAGTAATCAAATAAGCCTTTTTAATATTTGATTTACTCAGTATTACATGATACAATGGTATGAGAATACAGATAGAAATTTTCAACTGAGAAAGAGTGGGTTAATCCCACTCTTGATTTTTTGTAGAAACACATATTTTAGGGGGTGGTGTTGTGGGAAAAAATTTAAGTAGACAAGAGATAATAAAACAAGCATCAATTTTGGTTGAGCCTGTTTTAGTAGATATGGGTTATGAATTAGTAGAAGTAGAATATATGAAAGAATTTGGAGATTATTTCTTAAAAATATTTATATATAATGAAACTGGTGTAGGGGTAGACGATTGTGAGATGATAGCTAGAAAGGTTAGTGAAATCTTAGATGAGAAAGATCTTATTCCGGGAGCATATTACTTAGAAGTGTCATCACCTGGCCTAGATAGACCTATATCTACAAATGATGATTTAAGAAGAAATTTAAATAAAGATATTGAGGTTAGATTATATAAAGCTATAGATAATGTTAAGAATTTTGAAGGAAAACTTATTGACTATAATGAAGAAGATATAAAGATTGTAGAAGAAGACGAAACTGAAAGAGTTATTCCAAGACAAAGTATCTCACTTATGAGATTAGTTATTAAAATTTAGGAGGGTTTAATTAAATGAATCAAGATTTTATAAATGCCCTAAACGAGATTGAAAAGGATAAGGGTATTACAAAAGAAGTTATATTTGAAGCTTTAGAATCAGCTTTAATATCAAGTTATCGTAAAAACTTTGGAACATCACAAAATGTTGAAGTAAAGATAGATGAAAATACAGGTGTAAGTAAAGTATATGCGCTTAAAGAAGTAGTTGAAGAAGTTGAAGATGAATTACTTGAAATGTCAATAGAAGATGCAAGAAAACAAAACCCAGTGGTTGAAGTGGGAGATCTTATTAAAGAAGAGATAACACCTAAAGACTTTGGAAGAATTGCAGCACAAACAGCAAAACAAGTAGTTATTCAAAGAATTAAAGATGCAGAAAGAGATGTTATATTTGATGAATATGTAACTCGTCAAAACGAAATTATAACAGGAACAGTACAAAGATTTTCAAGAAACAATATATTCATAGATTTAGGTAAAACTGAAGGTATACTTCCACCAACAGAACAAATAGCAGGGGAAGAATATGATCAGTATAAAAGATTGAAACTTTTAATATTAGAAGTAAACAAGACTACAAAAGGACCACAAATAGTATTATCAAGATCTCATCCAGATTTAGTTAAAAGACTATTCGAACTAGAAGTACCAGAGATTAATGATGGAATTGTGGAAATATATTCAATATCAAGAGAAGCAGGTTCAAGGACTAAAATAGCAGTATACTCTAAAGATCCAGATGTAGATCCATTAGGTGCATGTGTTGGTTTTAAAGGTAGTAGGGTAAAAACAATTGTAGATGAAATTAATGGAGAAAACATTGATATTGTAATTTGGAGTGACGACATAGCTGAGTTTATAGGAAATAGTTTATCTCCTTCAAAGGTAAGTAAAGTAGAAGTAAATGAGGAAGAAAAATCTGCATTAGTAGTTGTACCTGATTATCAGTTATCACTTGCAATAGGTAAGGGTGGACAAAATGCAAGACTTGCAGCTAAACTTACTAACTGGAAAATTGATATTAAATCAGAATCACAATATCAAGAAATGTTAAAAGCTGAAGATGATATAGAAATAATTAGTGAGTCAGTAGTACTAGATGAAGAAGAAATAAAAGACTTAAATGTAAATGAAGAAGAAATTATTGAAAATGAAGAAATATCAAATACCTTAGATATATTAGAAGATGTAGACAAAGATAATTAAGAGGTGATATTTTATGAAAATAAAAAAAGTTCCATTAAGAAAATGTTTATCTTGCAATGAAATGAAAGATAAAAAAGATCTTATAAGAGTAGTAAAAAATAAAGATGGTGAAGTCTTAATTGACGATACAGGCAAGCTAAATGGAAGAGGAGCTTATATCTGTAAAAACACAGAATGCTTAAATGATGTTATTAAAAATAACAAACTTTCAAAAGGGTTAAAAGCAAAAGTTGAACCTGAAGTGTATGAAAATTTAAAATCTATTATAGAAAGTGAGTAGATATTAGCTATGTGTAAATAAATAGGAGGTGCGTTATATGTCTAACATGAGGATATATGAACTAGCAAAAGAACTTAAATTAAGTAGTAAGGAATTATTGGATCAATTAGAAGAATTAGAAATGGACGTAAGTAGTCATATGAGTACAATAACAAGCGAGGAAGCACAGGTAATAAAAGAGCTAATTTTAGGTTCTAGTGACAATGATAACACGGAAGATAGTATAAATGATGATACGGAAGAGGAATTAGAAGAGTTAATGGATGAAGAAATAGAAAATATAGAAGAAGAAGATGATACATTGAAACTAGAATTAGACGAGACGGTAGTAGTAAGAGAGTTAGCTGAATTATTAGATACTGATGTTGCGGGAATAATTACAAAATTAATAGCTTTAGGAATAATGGCAAGTCAAAACCAAAGTATTGATAGAGAAATTGCAGAAATGATTGCTGAAGAATACGGTTATAGAGTAGTTGCTAAACAAGATGAAGAAAAACTAGATATAGAAGAATTTGATTTAGATTTTGAAGATAAAAAAGAAGATCTTATACCTAGAGCTCCAGTTGTAACTGTAATGGGTCACGTTGACCATGGTAAAACAAGTTTACTTGATGCTATAAGAAAAGCAAATGTTACTACAGGAGAAGCTGGGGGAATAACTCAACATATAGGAGCATATTCTGTAAATGTTAGTAAGAAAGACAGAATAGTATTTTTAGATACTCCAGGTCATGAGGCTTTCACATCAATGAGAGCAAGAGGTACTCAAGTAACGGATATAGCAATACTTGTTGTTGCTGCAGACGATGGAGTAATGCCACAAACAATTGAAGCTATAAACCACGCAAAAGCTGCTCATGTTCCAATTATAGTTGCTATTAACAAAGTTGATAAACCTGAGGCTAATATAGATAGAATTTATCAAGAATTAGTAGAAAATGGTCTTATGCCTGAAGCTTGGGGTGGAGATGTTATAACAGTTCCAGTTTCAGCTAAAAAGGGTGAAGGAATTGATGAACTTTTAGAAATGGTACTTTTAGTATCTGAAATGGAAGAATTAAAGGCAAACCCTAATAGAACTGCAGTAGCTACAGTAATTGAAGCAGAACTAGATAAGGGAAAAGGTCCTTTAGCAACAGTACTAGTTCAAAAAGGTACTCTTAAAGTTGGAGACTCAATTGTATCAGGAGTGGCTAGTGGTAGAGTAAGAGCTATGATTGATGATCAAGGAAGAATGCTTAAGAAAGTAGGTCCATCAACTCCAGTTGTATTACTAGGATTATCAGAAGTTCCTAACGCAGGAGACTTATTATTCTCAGTATCAGAAGAAAAAAGAGCAAAAGCTTTTGCTGATAGAAGAAGAGAACAAATAAGAGATGAACAATTAAAAACAACAAGTAAGGTTTCACTAGATGATTTATTTGAAAGAATTCAAGAAGGTGAAATACAAGATTTAAATATAATTATAAAAGCTGACGTTAGAGGAAGTATAGAAGCTTTAAGACAATCACTTGAAAAATTAAATCATGAAGAAGTAAATGTAAATGTTATTCATGGTGGTGTAGGTGGAGTAACTGAAAGTGATGTAATGCTTGCATCAGCTTCAAATGCAATTATAATAGGATTTAATGTTAGACCTAATTTAAATGCAATGGAAGTTTCTAAAAGGGAACAAGTTGATATAAGAACGTATAGGGTTATATATGAGGCTATAGAAGATATACAAGCAGCAGTAAAAGGTATGTTAGCTCCTGATATAGTTGAAGAAGTAACAGGAAGAGCTGAAGTAAGAGATACATTTAAATTACCAAACAACTCAGTAGTTGCAGGTATTTATGTATTAAGTGGAAAAATATTAAGAAATGGTAAAGTAAGACTTCTAAGAGATGATGTTGTTATATTTGAAGGTGATATTTCGTCTTTAAGAAGATTTAAAGATGACGTAAGAGAAGTTGCAGCAGGATATGAAGCTGGACTTGGTTTTGAAAACTATAATGATATACGTGTAGGAGATTATATAGAAGCTTATATATTAAAAGAAGTTAAAAGATAGTGAGGGTTGAAAATGAACGATAAAAGAATAAATAGAATTTCTGAAGAAGTAAGAAGAGCAATGACTGAAATTTTATATAATGGTTTAAAAGATCCTAGAGTAGATTCATCTGTTACTGTAACAAAGGTTCAAGTAACTAAGGACTTAAGTTTTGCTAATATATTTGTATCTGTTTTAGGAGACGAGAAAAAGAAAAAAGATGTAATAGAAGGATTAAACAATGCTAAAGGATTTATCAGAACAGAAATTGGAAGAAAAGTTGACTTAAGACATGTTCCAAAACCAATGTTTCGTTTAGACGAATCAACTGAATATGCAATGCATATTAATGAATTAATAGATCAAGTTAAAAGTGATAAAAATGAATAAAATTGATTTTACAGAAGCGATAAATATTATTAAGAAGCATGATAATATATTTATCGCTTCTCATGTTAATCCAGATGGAGATAATATCGGTTCATGTCTTGGACTATATTTAGCATTGAAAAAAATAAATAAAAATGTAAGAGTTTTACAATCAGATATACTTCCAGAAGATTTTAACTTTTTAAAGGGTTTTGAAGATATTAAATCATATGAAGATGATGAGAAAATAGATTTATTAATTTTACTTGACTCAGCCGATAGTAAAAGATTAGGGGATAATGAAGCCTTATTAGGTAAAGCTAAAACTACTATAAACATAGATCATCACTTAAGTAATACAAACTATGCAGATTTAAATCTAGTAGATCCAAAGTCGCCTTCTACGTGCGAGCTTGTTTATTATCTTATTAAGCAGATGAATATTGAAATAGACAAAAGTATTGCTGAGGCATTATATACAGGTATTAGTACAGATACTGGGAAGTTTTCTTATGATAGTGTAACTGGTGATACATTAAGAATAGTTGCTAATCTTATAGATTTAGGTATAGACTTTAATAAAATAAATATAAGATTATATGAAAGTATATCTTTACCTAAAATGAGCCTAAAGATAAAAGCTCTATCAGGGCTAAAAATGTATAAAAATAATCAGGTAGCAGTTGTAAAGGTAAGTCAAGATATGTTAAGAAGTACTAATACATCTATGGAAGATACTAACGGAATAGTTGAAGAAATAAGAAAAGTTGAAGGTGTAGAGGTAGCATGCTTATTAAAAGAAATTAAGAAAAATGAAGTTAAAGTAAGTATGAGAAGTAAAGAGTTTTTTAATGTATCAGAAGTTTGTGAAGATCTTGGTGGCGGAGGACATATTCGTGCATCAGGGTGTACAATTAATAAAAGTTTAAACAAATCAGAACAAATAGTACTAGATACAATAGATAAATATTTAAGGTGATAATATGAAGGGAATTATAAATTTCTATAAGCCAACAGATATGACTTCTCATGATGCAGTTAATATATTAAGAAGGCTAACAGGTATAAAAAGAATAGGTCATACAGGAACTCTAGATCCAAATGTAACTGGAGTACTACCTCTATGCATAGGAAAGGCTACAAGAGTATCAGAATACGTTCTAGAAGCTAATAAGGAGTATGTAGGAGAACTTACACTAGGAAGTAAGACTACTACACAAGATAAAGATGGAGATGTTGTAGTAAGCTCAGACGTTATAGTTAGTGAGGAAGAGATTATTTCAGCTTTTAAATCATTTGAAGGAGAAATAACACAAATTCCACCAATGTATTCTGCTGTAAGACATAAAGGAAAAAGACTTTACGATCTTGCAAGAGATGGAGTGGTTGTTGAGAGAAAACCTCGTAAAGCTATTATATATGAACTTGAAATACTTTCCATTAAAGACAATAAAATAATGTTTCGAGTAGTTTGTTCTAAGGGAACTTATATTAGAACATTATGTAATGATATAGGTGAGAAACTTAAAACATATGGATATATGTCTTATTTAATTAGAACACAGGTTGGAAACTTTTCATTGGATAAAGCTTATTCAAGAGAATATTTGGAAAGTTTAACAATAGAAGAATTTAAAGATATTTTATTACCTATGGATATGGCTATTACAAATATGAAATCTTTTACCCTAAAAGATAATCTTTATGATAAGATAATAAATGGGTTAAAAATAAAAGTTGAGACTAAAGACTTATCTATAAGAACGGACTATAAAATATATTGTAGGGATGAATTTATAGGTATTGGAGAATTTAGAAAAATAGATGATGACTTTTATTTGAAAATGAAAAAAGTTCTAGTGTAGGTGGTAATGATTATGCAAATTGTAGATTTAGATAAAAATTATAAAGATGATACTAAAGTAGCTATTTGCTTAGGTAACTTTGACGGTATTCATATAGCTCATAAAGCTTTAATAAATTCAATGGTTAAAATTGCAAAAGAACTGAATGTTAAAACATCAATACTTTTATTTGAAAATCATACACGTGAGTTAACTTTAAAGAAAAAGCCAAGGCTTCTAATAACAAATGAAGATAAATTAAACTTGTTAGAGGATCTAAAAGTAGATATAGCTTATAGACTAAGATTCGATGATAATATTATGAATCTTTCGCCTGAGGACTTTGTAAAAACCATTCTAGTAGACAAGTTAAATGTAAAAAGTGTTACAGTGGGATTTGATTATAAGTTTGGACATAAGGCTTCTGGTGATGTAGACTTACTAAAAAAATTAGGAGAAAAGTATGATATTTATGTAGATATTGTAGATCCTATTTATGCCGTTATAAATAACGAAAAATTACTTGTAAGTAGTACTATGGTAAGAGAAAGTATAAAACAAGGTAATGTAGATTTAGCTCATCAACTATTAGGTAGATATTTCAAGATAAAAGGTGAAGTTGTACCTGGATATAAAAGAGGCAGAGTTCTAGGGTTTCCTACTGCAAATGTAAAAGCTGATGAAGAATATGTTCTTCCTAAAGAAGGGATATATGCAACTCATGTTACAGTTGATGGTAAAACTTATCTAGGAGCTACAAATGTAGGGAGAAATTTAACATTTGAAGCAGAGGATATAAAAATTGAAACTTATATTATAGATTTTTCAGAAGAAATTTATGGGAAAGTTATAGAAATTGAATTTATAAAGTATATAAGAGAAGAAGTAAAGTTTAATAATAAAGATGATTTAATTAAACAAATCGAAAAAGATATAAAGATAATAAAGAGTATATAGTTTATTATTTACTTTTTACTATAAATATGATAATATAATTAGTGGATTACCTTTAGCTAAGTTTAACGATACCTCAACGTTTTACATAGCTATAGGCGTACTAAATTTTATGGAGGTGTAGAAACATGACAGCTGAAGAAAAAGCAAAAATTATCGAAGAGTATAAAACACATGAGAACGACACTGGTTCACCAGAAGTTCAAATTGCTATTTTAACTCACAGAATAAACTCTTTAAATGAGCATTTAAAAACTCATAAAAAAGATCACCATTCAAGAAGAGGACTTCTTAAAATGGTTGGACAAAGAAGAGGTTTATTAAGATATTTAAAAGACAATGATATCGAAAGATACCGTGATCTTATACAAAAATTAAATATCAGAAGATAATAAGAGCGGGTTTCCCGCTCTATTAATTTATTTATAGAAGTTTAAGTTTTATTAAAGGAGGTATTTTATGGAAAAAGTATTTAATTATGACTTGGCAGGAAAGCCTCTTAAAGTTACTACTGGTAAAGTAGCAGAACAAGCAGGCGGTGCTTGTATTGTTGAATATGGAGAAACCGTTGTACTTGTAACTGCAACTGCATCAAAACAACCTAGAGAAGGAATAGACTTCTTCCCACTTAGTGTGGATTATGAAGAAAAACTATATTCTGTAGGAAAGATACCAGGTGGTTTCATTAAAAGAGAAGGTAGACCAAGTGAGCAAGCAATACTAACAGCAAGATTAATAGATAGACCTATTAGACCATTATTCCCAGAAGGATACAGGAATGATGTTCAAGTAATAGCAACTGTTTTATCTGTAGAACAAGATTGTTCACCAGAAATGGCAGCAATGATAGGTTCATCAATAGCTTTATCAATCTCAGATATACCATTTGACGGACCTACAGGTTCAGTTATGATAGGAAGAATTAATAATGAATATATAATTAATCCTAACGTAGAACAAAGAAAAGAATCTGAAATGGAACTTACTGTAGCGGGTACTAAAGATGCTATAATGATGGTAGAAGCATCAGCTCAAGAAGTTACTGAAAAGGAAATGTTAGATGCTATATTATTTGCTCATGGAGAGATAAAAAATATTTGTGCATTTATTGAAGAAATTACAGAAGAAGTAGGAAAAGAGAAAACTGAATTTGTTGCTCCGGTATTAGATGAGGAGTTAGACGAAGAAGTTAGAAAGTTTGCTACAGATAAGCTTCTAGAAGCAATGAATCACGAAGAAAAAGTAGCTAGAGCAGATGCTGTAGATGCTGTTAAAGAATTAGTTATAGAAGAGTTCTTAAACGAAGAAGAGGATAATAAATCTGATATTAAAAATATATTAGAAAATATTGAAAAAGAACAAGTAAGAAGACTTATCTTAGAAGAAAACAAAAGACCAGATAATAGAAAACATGATGAAATAAGACCTATAACATGTGAAGTTGGTTTATTACCAAGAGCTCATGGATCAGGATTATTTACAAGAGGTCAAACTCAAGCCTTAACTGTAGCAACTTTAGGAGCTACATCTGATGAACAAATTATCGATGGTATAGGTGCAGATGAGCCTAAGAGATTCATGCATCACTACAACTTCCCACCATACTCAGTAGGAGATACAAGACCTATGAGAGGGCCTGGAAGACGTGAGATTGGACATGGAGCTTTAGGAGAGAAGGCATTAGAACCTGTAATTCCATCAGAAGAAGATTTCCCATATACTATAAGACTTGTATCTGAAGTTTTAAGTTCAAATGGTTCTTCATCTCAAGCAAGTGTTTGTGGTAGTACATTATCACTTCTTGATGCAGGTGTTCCTATTAAAGCGCCAGTAGCAGGTATTGCTATGGGACTTATAAAATCAGGAGATAAAATAGCTATTTTATCAGATATCATGGGACTTGAAGATCATCTAGGTGATATGGACTTTAAGGTTGCAGGTACTAAAGATGGTATTACAGCTATTCAAATGGATATAAAAATTGGTGGTATAGGTGAAGATATTTTAGAAGAAGCTTTAGAAAGAGCTAGAATAGGTAGACTTCATATATTAGGCAAGATGTTAGAAGTAATATCAGAACCAAGACCTGAACTTTCTAAATATGCACCAAAAATTATAACTATGACAATTGATCCAGAAAAAATAAGAGATGTTATTGGACCTGGTGGAAAAGTTATTAATAAAATTATAGATGCAACAGGAGTTACTATTGATATAAGTGATGAAGGTTTAGTATCTATTGCAGCAGAAAATCATGAGTCAGGTGAAAAAGCTAAGAAAATGGTAGAAGACATTGTTAAAGATGTTGAAGTAGGAGAAACTTATTTAGGAAAAGTTACAAAAATTACTAACTTTGGAGCGTTCTTAGAAGTATTACCAGGAAAAGAAGGATTACTTCATATTTCAAATATTTCATGGGAAAGAACAAATAAAGTTGAAGATGCTTTATCTGAAGGTGAAGAATTATTAGTTAAAGTGACTGAAATAGATGCTCAAGGAAGAATTAACTTATCAAGAAAGGCATTACTTCCTAAGGAAACTAAATAAAAAATAAGAAATGTTTTTTTACATGAACCAGTCAAATTTAAGGTTCATGTTTATTTTTTATATAAAACTATATTTATTTAGATGTTATCATAATTGATAAGCTTAAAATCCTTAAATATACACTCTTCAACAAATAGTAATACCCAAATATATATGTTATAATTATATATGATTATAAACTAGGGGAGATGTAAGTGACTAAAAAAACAAGTAAAAGTAAAAAAATTAATAAAAGTTTTAACAATGAAATCATAGGTGGAGTATTAATAATAATTTCTATTATTTCACTTCTAAGCTTATTTAATTTCCAAATGGGAATAATGGGATCTTTTATAAAAGGACTATTATTTAGACTTTTTGGATTAGGAGCATATTTAATTCCAATAGGGCTAGTACTTACAAGTCTGGTTTTATTAATGGATAAATTTAATAAGGTTGAAAAAAAATATATACTTCTTATTGCTGCTACGATATTCTTATCGTTGATTATGTTTGATAGTAGGAATATATCTATATCTTTTTTCAAAGATAGAATTCAAGTAGCAAATGAACTTTCTAAAATAGGTAAGGGTGGAGGAATAATTGGCAGTTTTTTTGGATATTTTTTCTATAAGCTATTTGGAAAAGTTGGTGGATATATTATAATTATAAGTATTTTTATATTTAACTTTATATATGCATTTAAATTAAATATAAAGCAAATTTTGAAAGATTCATATACTATGCTTAAAAAAAATAATGCTAAAGATTTAAAAAATAAAAATACTAAAAGTAAAAAGAAAAATAAACCAGTAATAATTTCTCAACATAATGAAAATAGTATTATTAACGAAGAAAACTTAGTTAATAATAAAGTTTTGAAAATTAATGAAAGTAAAAAACAATTAGAAGAAACTGAAGAAAATATTAAAGAGGTTGATGTTTCCAAGGAGTTAGAGGGTTCTGTTAATAGTTCTGATAAAATTAAATATACAGTGCCACCGATTGAACTCTTAAACACACCAGATTATTCAAGTGCTTCCGATGATATGACTATAATTCAAGAAAATGCTAAAAAAATAGAAGAAACTATGGAAAACTTTGGTATTGAATCAGAGATTACATATATAAATAAAGGACCTACAATTACATGCTATGAACTTGAACCAGCACCAGGGGTAAAATTAAATAAAATTGTTTCTCTATCAGATAATATAGCTATGACTTTGGCGTCTCAAGATATAAGAATCGAGGCACCTATACCAGGAAAATCAGCTGTTGGTATAGAGGTTCCTAATAAAATAAAGGAACCTGTTTTATTTAAAGAAATGATATTATCTAATGAATTTAAAAATATGGAATCAAATATACCCTTAACTTTAGGTAAAGATGTTACAGGAAACCCTATTATATCTACAATTGATAAAATGCCTCATTTACTTATTGCAGGAGCAACAGGTTCAGGTAAAAGTGTTTGTATTAATACTATAATCATGAGTATTATTTATAAGTCTTCACCAGAAGATACAAAATTATTATTAATTGACCCAAAAGTAGTTGAATTAGGTGTTTATAATGATATACCACATTTACTAATTCCTGTTGTAACCGATCCTAAAAAGGCTACTTTCGCATTAAATTGGGCTGTAAGTGAAATGGAAAAAAGATATAAATTATTTGCTGAAAATGGGGTACGTAATATACAAGGTTATAATAACTTAGATTCAGTAACAGATAAGATGCCAAGTATTGTAATAATAATCGATGAGCTTGCAGACCTTATGATGGTAGCAGCTAAAGAAATTGAAAGTTACATTTGTAGATTAGCACAAATGGCAAGAGCTGCTGGTATGCACCTTATACTTGCAACACAAAGACCTTCTGTTGATGTAATTACAGGTACAATTAAAGCGAATATACCATCAAGAATTTCTTTTGCAGTTTCTTCACAAATTGATTCTAGAACAATTTTAGATATTGGAGGTGCTGAAAAACTTCTAGGTAAAGGGGATATGCTTTACTATCCTTCTAGTTATTCAAAGCCTAAAAGAATACAAGGAGCCTTCATATCTGATGAAGAAGTAGAAAAGGTTGTAAGCTTTTTAAAAGAAACAGGAGAAAATGACTATAATGAAAAGATAATTGAGAATATGGAAAAATCTCAAGAATTTGATATTTTAGATGTTGATCCTCTGCTAGAAACAGCAGCTAAACTTATAATTGATAATGATCAAGCTTCAATCTCCATGCTACAAAGAGACTTGAGCATGGGATATAATCGTGCAAGAAAAATTATAGATGATTTAGAAGCTATGGGAATTGTTGGAGGTCATGAAGGTAGTAAACCTCGTAAGGTTCTAATCACTGAAGATGAGTTAGAAAACTATTTTTAAAATATAAATTAAGGAGTGTCTTGTTTTATGAATTTAGCAAACAAAATAACAGTTTTTAGAGTATTTTTAATTCCGATTTTTATGGGTGTATTATATCTAGATACACCAAATAGCCAGACGTATGCTGCAATTATTTTTATATTTGCATCTCTTACAGATACATTAGATGGATATATTGCTAGAAGTAGAAACTTAGTTACAGATTTTGGTAAGTTTGTTGATCCTTTAGCAGATAAGTTGTTGGTTACTGCGGCTTTGGTATGTTTAGTGGGTTTAGGCAAAATATCTGCTTGGGTTGTTGTAATTATACTATCTAGGGAGTTCACTATCACTGGTTTTAGAACTATTGCTGCATCAGCAGGTGTAACTATAGCGGCAAGTCCTTGGGGAAAGGTAAAGACTATTACACAGCTAGTGGCTATATCCCTTTTATTGTTAGATAATATTATTTTTAGGAATTTTAACATACCAATGGATATGATTATGCTTTATCTAGCCTTAATATTTACAGTAATATCAGGTGTAGATTATTTAGTTAGAAATAAAGATGTTTTAAACTTAGATGATATATAAATTGGAGATGATTAAATGATAGCTGAAATAATTGCAATAGGATCTGAAGTAGTTTCTGGAAAAACTATGGATTCCAATTCTTCTTATTTAGCTAAAAAACTTACAAATATGGGAATCAATGTTTATTACCATACATCAGTAGATGATAGCCCTGAAAGACTAAAGAAAGTTTTTGAAATAGCACTAGATAGATCTGATTTAGTTATAACATGTGGTGGTTTAGGACCTACTAAAGATGATATGTCAAAAGAAGTTTTGGCAGATGTTTTAAAATTAGATTTAGAATATGACCAAGATATGTTAGACAATATAAAAGAAAAATTTCAAACTATAAATAGGCCACTAACTGTAAATAATAACCGTCAGGCAATGAAGTTATCTGGATCTATTTTTCTAGATAATCAAACTGGTACAGCACCTGGAATTTATTTAGAAAAAGATAATAAGAAGATTATAATGCTTCCAGGTCCTCCTAGAGAGTTAAAAACTATGTTTGAAGGTGAAGTCATAAAACATTTAAAATTTGACAAATTCGTATTGATAGAATCAATCAATACAATAGGTTTAGGAGAGTCAATGACAGAAACAATTCTTTTAGACATGGATTTAAAAAGAAAAAATACCGATATAGCAACTTTTGCTAAAGAGGGAATGGTAGAAATAAGAATAGTATCTCAAGGCTATGATCATGAAATAATAAAAGAAGAATATGAATATAACATAAATCTAATTAAAGAAAATTTAAAGGATTATATATTTGGATATGGAAATATAAAGATAGAAGAAGCTGTAATTAATCTATTAAGAAAAAATAACTACAAGTTAGGCTTATGTGAATCATGTACTGGAGGTCTTGTTTCTAGTAAAATAACTTCTATATCTGGTTCTTCTGATGTATTTGATTGCTCTCTTGTAACATATAGCAATGAAGCTAAAATGGCGGAATTGAATGTAAATAAAAATACACTAGATGAGTATGGGGCGGTTAGCAAACAGACAGCCTATGAAATGGCTAAAGGGTTAATGGATAAGAGAAACTTGGATATAGTAGTATCCATAACCGGAATAGCTGGACCTAACAGTGATGATACAAATAAACCAGTAGGTTTAGTATATATCTGTGTAATGACAAAAGATCATTATAAGGTAGTAGAATCCAATTTTTTTGGGACACGAAAATCTATTCAAAATAAAACTACAATGAAGGTATTTGAGCTAATTAGAAATGAATTAATTTAGTATGAATATGTTGACTTATTGGAGTATATCATATAATATATATGTATAGAACATAAGTTCGCTTAAGTAGAAAGGAGTGAACCAGGAAACTGGAAAACTATGGCAGATAATAAAGAGAGAGATAAGGCGCTAGGTTTAGCGATTAGTCAAATAGAAAAGCAATTTGGTAAGGGTTCAATAATGAGATTAGGAGAAAATCTAGATATGGAAATTGAGGTTATACCTACAGGTTCTCTAGATTTAGATTTAGCATTAGGAGTAGGTGGACTTCCTAGAGGTAGAATCATAGAAGTTTATGGACCTGAATCTTCAGGTAAAACTACTGTTGCATTACATGTTATAGCAGAAGCACAAAAGATGGGTGGGGTAGCAGCTTTTATAGATGCAGAGCATGCTCTTGATCCAGCTTACTCAAAAAATTTAGGAGTAGATATAGATAACTTAATAATATCTCAACCTGATACAGGTGAACAAGCATTAGAAATAGCAGAAGCTTTAATAAGAAGTGGTGCTGTAGATATAATTGTAGTAGACTCTGTTGCAGCTTTAGTTCCTAAAGCAGAAATAGAAGGCGAAATGGGAGATTCTCATATAGGTCTTCAAGCTCGTTTAATGTCTCAAGCTTTAAGAAAATTAGCGGGTGCTTTGAGTAAGTCTAAAACAACTTGTATTTTCATTAACCAATTAAGAGAAAAAGTTGGAGTTATGTTTGGTAACCCTGAAACTACATCCGGTGGTAGAGCTTTAAAATTCTATTCTAGTGTGAGACTTGATATTAGAAGAATAGACTCTATAAAACAAGGTGATGAAATGCTAGGTAACAGAACTAGAGTAAGAGTTGTTAAAAATAAAGTTGCTCCACCTTTCAAAACGGCAGAATTTGACATTATGTACGGTAAAGGTATTTCTAAGGAAGGAAATATACTAGACGTTGGTGTAGAAGCTGGAATTGTAGATAAGGCAGGATCATGGTATAGCTATGGTGAGCATAGACTTGGCCAAGGTAGAGAAAATTCTAAGACTTTCTTAATTGAAAATCCTGAAATATTAGATGAAATAGAAGATAAAGTTTTAAAAGCAAAAGGTATTATACCAGATGACGAAACTGACGAAGTTAAAGAATCTAAAGAAAAAATTGAAAAGTTAGAAGTTGAAGATGAAAAGGAAGAATAAAATATAAATAAACTACTTAGAATACTCTGAATGTGAGTATTCTTTTTTTATTTGAACTAGTCTATAGCCCCTTATTCCCCTTATAGACTTTAATTGGACTTGACATTGTAGTGTATAAATAATAAAATAGATATATGCATCATACTACATGTTGATGCCCATTAGATTAAAATAAATCGATTAATTTTGATTTATAATTATTGAATTTAAAATATGAAAATGGAATTTGAAAATTAAATAGGACGGAGGTGTTATATATCGAATTCATACAAATTATAACTGTAATTATAGCTGCAATTATCGGAATATTCGCTGGTTATTTTATAAGAAAAAATATTGGCGAAGGAAAGATAAATAGTGCTGAAAAATTAGCAGAAACTATTCTAGAAAATGCTCATAGAGATGCAGATGCTCTAAAGAAAGAAATGTTATTAGAAGCTAAAGATGAAATTCATGAGTTGAGAAATGAAGTAGAACGTGAGAGTCGTGATAGACGATCAGAACTTCAAAAGATGGAAAATAGAATTCTAACTCGTGAAGAAAATATAGATAGAAAATCAGAAAACATCGAGAAAAAAGAAGCTTTTATTATTAATAAGAGTAAAGAATTAGAGAAACTAGAAAAATCTGTTAATGAATTATACAAAAAACAATCCGAAGAGTTAGAAAGATTATCTGGATTAACCTCTGAAGAAGCTAAGGAATTATTATTAAATGATGTTAAAAAAGAAATAACTCATGAAGCTGCTGCAATTATAAGAGAAAAAGAATATGAAACTAAACAAACAGCGGATAAGAAAGCAAGAGAAATAATATCAACTGCAATACAAAGATATGCAGCTGATCATGTTGCTGAAACTACTATAACAGTTGTGGCATTACCTAACGACGAGATGAAAGGTCGTATAATAGGTAGAGAAGGTAGAAATATCAGAGCCTTAGAAACACTTACTGGTATAGATTTAATTATAGATGATACTCCGGAAGCTGTAGTGCTTTCAGGATTTGATCCTATAAGGAGAGAAGTTGCTCGTATAGCTTTAGAAAAATTAATTATTGACGGAAGAATCCATCCTGCTAGAATAGAAGAAATGGTTGGAAAAGCTCAAGAGGAAGTTAATAATATAATTATAGAAGAAGGAGAGCAAGCTGCTTTTGATACAGGAATTCATGGATTACATTCTGAAGTTATAAAATTATTAGGAAGAATGAAATATAGAACTAGTTATGGACAAAATGTTTTAAAACATTCCATAGAAGTATCTCATTTAGCTGGAATGATGGCTGAAGAATTAGGTGCAAATGTAAAAGTTGCTAAGAGAGCTGGATTACTACATGATATAGGGAAAGCTGTAGATCATGAAGTTGAAGGTCCACATGTTGAAATAGGTGTTAATCTAGCTAGAAGATATAATGAATCTGAAGATGTTATTCATGCAATAGAAGCTCATCATGGTGATGTAGAAGCTAATACTGTTGAGGCTTTACTTGTTAAAGCTGCAGACGCTATTTCAGCTGCTCGTCCAGGTGCTAGAAGGGAAACTCTAGAAGCTTATATAAAAAGACTTGAAAATCTTGAAGAAATAGCAAACTCTATAGAGGGTGTTGAAGAATCATTTGCTATCCAAGCTGGTAGAGAAATTAGAATCATGGTTAAACCTGATGAAGTAAATGAAAGTGAAGCTACTATTATAGCGAGAGAAGTTACTAAAAGAATTGAATCTGAACTAGATTATCCAGGTCAGATCAAAGTTAACGTTATACGTGAGACTAGAGCAATAGAATATGCGAAGTAATCTAATTAGACATATATGTAATATATTATATATATAAATAATTATAGTAAAGGGAGGCCACATATAATGGATATTTTAAAAGTATCATCAAACTCAGTACCAAATTCAGTAGCAGGAGCTTTAGCAGGCGTTTTAAGGGAAAAGGGAACCGCTGAAATGCAAGCAGTTGGAGCGGGAGCACTTAATCAAGCAGTAAAAGCTGTTGCAATTGCAAGAGGATTTGTAGCTCCAAGTGGTATAGACTTAATATGCATTCCTGCATTTACTGATATTCAGATTGATGGTGAAGAAAGAACAGCTATTAAGTTAATAGTAGAACCAAGATAGTAATTAAAACTTAAAATAAGGAAGATCCTGCATAAAATGCAGGGTCTTTTTTTATTAATAATTACTAAAATCTAGTATATATGTAATGTATATATAGGGTATGATATAATTAAGGGTGTATTATAATAGTGAGGTGATAAAGTGGAAAAATTTGATATGCATCTACACACAACACATTCTGATGGGGAATTATCTCCTGAAGAGTTGATTGATATAGCTTTTAAATTAGGTTTGTCGGGTGTAGCTATTACTGATCATGATTGTGTATCTGCTATAGACATAGCTAAAAATTATATAATAGATAAAAATTATAAAGAATTTGAATTGATACCAGGGATAGAATTTGGTACAACATATAATCATGATGAAATTCATATACTTGGTTACTTTATTGATTATAAAAATAAAGATCTTCTTGAAATGATTGATAAACTTAACACTTGGAGGTTTGAGAGAACTTATAAAATAATTGACAAGCTAAATAAAGTAGGCATAGAAATATATCCGGAAGACATTATTGATGAAAATTCTAATTTTACAGGTAGAGTGGATATTGCTAAAGAGATGCTTAAAAAAGGGTATGTAACATCAATTTCTGAAGCTTTTGAAAAGTATATAGGTATAGGCAATTCATGTTATGTTGAAAAAAACACTCTTACAGTAGAGGAAATTATTAATGTTATAAAAATTGCTGGCGGAGTTAGTGTTTTAGCACACCCTATACTAATTAGGAACTATAAAAGCTTTGAACATGTTATAAATTCTGGAATAGATGGTATAGAATATATTCATTCAAAACAAAGTATTACTGATAGTATAACTTTAAAAAACTATGCCTTAAACAAGGAGTTAATTCTAACAGGAGGTTCTGATTGCCATGGTAGAACTCATGTCAAAGGTGGAGAATTACATCTTGGTAAATATTATATTTATTCTAATGAGTTAGATAAATTAAGGGGGATAAGTAATGGTAGAAAATAAAAATACAAGACAAAGACAGTTTCCTACAAATATAAGTACCACATCATTCGTTAAGTTATATACTCTACATTTACTACGTGATGGTGAATATTATGGTAATAAAGTAATAGATGAAATATCAAGTAGACTTAACAACAAATGGTCCCCAAGTCCAGGAATGGTATATCCTTTATTAAGAGAGCTGGAATCAGAAGGCTATATAGTAGGCAGATGGGATGAGCCAGAAAAAAGATCTATAAAAAGGTATAGAATAACTGATAAAGGATTAGAACATTATAACGTTTTAATAAATAGATATGAAAGTTCTTTTTATGATTCATTGTTTATAATAGAAACAGTTCTTAAAGATATTTATAATAAGAAGTAAATACTTACAAGGTTTACATAATATAATTATGTAAACCTTGTTTTGTTTTATGAAAACTTATTTTTATTACCAGCATGAATAATACTATTAGTATAAATGTAGTTAAATATTTTTATAAGAATACAATTATCTATAAATTATAGTAAATTATGATTTATTTTACTGATATTAACTTATAGCTCATTAATTTTACAATAAAAAACAAAAAAATACTGGAAATTCATTTTAAGCCTATTTAATATGCATTAAATTAACTTTAGTAAGTTTAGTATGTAATTATATGAAGTTATCGTTTAAAACTCCTTAAAACCGATTTTAAAGGGTCATTTTTATGAATTTATAGATTTTTTTATAAGAATTCAACATAACAGCAATTTTATATTTATATTTCATAGTAAGATATATTTTCTAGGATTACAGATCAATATATAAAAATCTTAAAATATATTAAAAATAATTTTAATATAAAATTAGAAAAAATATATTTATACTTAATCAATAATTATAAATTATGAAATTTATTAATATGATCTAAATTGTTGATTTATTAATAATTATATGATATTCTTAAAAGTAGATAGCTAATGTCACAAAATAACTATTTTGTGACATTAGAATAGACCAAAATGGTCCTTTCAAATGGCTATTTTGAGCCATTTTAATATTATTTTATGAAATGAGGTATTTTATGCAAGAACTTCCATTAATTTTAGAAGATTATTTAGACTATATGGAAACTATAAAAGGAACTTCTCCTAATACAGTTAAAGAATATTTATTTGACCTTAGAGTATTCTTTAGATTTATAAAATTACGTTACCGACTTGTGGATCGTAATTCTGATTTTGATGAAATTGATATATCTGATGTTGATGTTGATTTAATAAAAAAAGTTACTATTCAAGATTTACACGCATATATATCATTTGTAGATAAAACCCGAAATAATGGTACTTCTGCAAAATCTAGGAAAGTTGCTTCCTTGAAGTCTTTTTTTCAGTATTTAAACCTTACTATTGAAGTTATAGATAAAGACCCAACTAAAGCTTTAGAGTTCCCTAAAATGGAATCTAGGCATCCAGCTTACCTTACTCTTGACCAAGCTGAACTACTTCTTCATACTATATTAGAAAATCCAAATGAAGAATTCAGAAGGAGAGATTATGCTATTATACTTTTATTTTTAAACTGTGGTTTAAGACTTTCTGAACTTGCGAGTATTGACATTAATAAGATAAAACCAGATAACACTATGACTGTTATTGGTAAAGGTAATAAGGAAAGAACAATTTTTATTAATGATTCATGCATGGAGGCAATTGAAGATTATATTAAAGTTAGACCAACAAAAGTCAATGATCCAGACGCTCTATTTATTAGTAAGCAAAAAAACCGAATGAGCAATCGTGCTATTCAGCATATGGTAGAAAAATACTTAGAAAAAGCTGATTTAGATACAGATATCTATTCTACGCATACTTTAAGGCACACAGCTGCTACTTTGATGTATAAGTATGGTAATGTAGATATTCGTGCCTTACAAGAGATTCTAGGGCATGAATCTGTATCTACCACCCAGATTTATACTCATATTGATAACGAGAGACTTCGTGACGCAGTTAAGAGTAATCCTTTAGGAAATTTCAAAGGAAAATAAATAATTTAATAAAATTTATAAATAGGTTTACATAATTTGATTATGTAAACCTATTTTATTATTTCTATTTATATATAAAATTTATCTAAATAAAAAAGGTTTATACAACCTTAGTTGTATAAACCATTTAATTTTTAGGAACCTTTATAACTGTATTAACTCTTATTGTACTTGTTTTCAGATTATTAAATCGTTTAATTTGTTCAATTACATATCTGGTGTCAGTACCATTTGGTTTTGTATCTTTTGCTATATCCCATAAAGTATCTCCTTCTTTTACAACGAATTCATAATAACCATCTGGATCATATGTATCCGCATATGAAGTTGCTATATCAACTAAGTAAATCGCTGCTAATGTTATTAATGCTATCACAAAAATAATAAATGAATAAAATCTTCTCTTATTTACTACTTTATACTTTCTCATCATATACACCTCTTTTAATATTTAGAACGTGTGTTCTATTCTTAATTATTATTCTACACGAACAAGCGTTTGGTGTCAAGTGAAAACGAACAGCTGTTTGCTTAAAATTTCTGTATATGTTATAATTTATGTTAATAAACCTAAAGGGGTGTTTTTATGGCGAATGAATTGAGTAAAAAACAATTAGAAATTTTAACATATATAAAAAGCAGAATAAAAGAAGTTGGATATCCACCATCAGTAAGAGAAATTTGTACAGGAGTTAATTTGAAATCAACTTCTACTGTTCATGGGCATTTAAATACTATTGAAGAAAAAGGTTATATAAGGCGTGATCCTACAAAACCAAGAGCTATAGAGGTCCTAGATCAAGATGAAGAGTTATCTTTCGGTAAAAAAGAAACTATAGATGTTCCTATATTAGGTGATGTAGCAGCAGGTATACCAATGTTAGCTACAGAACATGTAGAGGATACATATCCCGTTCCTGCAGAAATTATAGGTAACAAAGAAGTATTTATGCTAAAAGTTCATGGTGAAAGTATGATTGATAAAGGTATTTTAAGTGGCGACTTAGTATTAGTTGAGAAAAGATCAAGCGCAATAAATGGAGAAATAGTAGTTGCCCTTTTAGATAATGAGGCCACTGTTAAAACCTTTTATAAAGAAAAAAATTATGTAAGATTACAACCTGAAAACGAATTTATGGAGCCAATATATACAAGAGATGTTAAAATTTTAGGTGTTGTAAAAGGATTATATAGACGTTTTTAAAAAAAGACTTATTAGTTTGTAACTAATAAGTCTTTTTGTTATTTTAAGGCATATTTTGTTGTCTTATATATATGATCTGCAATTCTTTCCATGTGTCCTAGTATATCAATAAATAAAACTGCTGAATCAACTACACAAATTTTATCATTAATTCTTTCCGTATATGTATTCTGATAAGCTTCACTTAAAGTATCTACTTTTTCCTCTAGTTCTCCAATTTCTAAAACATTGTCAAAATTATCAAGTAATGCATTTTCACAAATATCAAACATATCAAATATAACATTTTCAATATTCCAAATCTCTTCAATAGCAAATTTCGATAATTCTAAATCCCCATTAACAAGTTTTTCTACGATATCTACTATAGTACAAACTCTATCTCCTGCTCTTTCTATATGATTTACTGAGCTTATTAATTCGGGTATCATCTTTGATTCCTTATCATTTAATTGTTTGTCTGATACTAAAAGTAAGTATCTAGTTACTTCTTTTTGTATTGTATTTACTTCAGCTTCTTTATCCAAAATTAGTCCCATATTATTTAAATTTTGTTCATAAATCATATCAGTTGTTAATTTTAGCATTTCTTTAACTATAGTTGTACCTCTTGCTATTTCTTTTTTAGCCATTGTAATAGCAATAACAGGTGTTTCTAGTAATAACTCATCTAAATGATGATCTTGTTTGGTTACTCCTTTTGGACTTATTAATTTCTCTAATAGTTTTACGTAGTATTTAGTAAGTGGTAAAAATATTAAAGCATTAATACTGTTAAATAAAGTATGTGAATTCGCTATATATACTGATATATCAGGATTAGCATGCATTTTTTGCGAAAACCAAATTACAATTTTCATAAAAATTGGCAGGAAAACTAAAGCTAAAACGACCCCAAAAGCATTATATAACGTATGAGCCCAAGCAGTTCTTCTTGCATTAATATTACCACTCATACTTGCAAGTTGAGCCGTAATACAAGTACCTAAATTATTACCAAGCATTAAATAAATTGCTGATTGTAAATCAAGTAGCCCTGCTTGACTTAGAACCATTATTAATCCTACAGTTGCAGCACTACTATGTACCATAGCAGTGGCAAATGCCCCAAGTAATATTCCTATTATTGGATTAGATGCATATGTAGCAAAAAAGTAACTCATTTTTTCACTTTCTTGCATATAAGGAACTCCGCTATTTAATATTTTAAGTCCCAAGAACATCATACCAAAACCCATTATAGCATCTCCTATATTTTTCAAGTTTTTATTTTTAGCTATTCTTGCTATGAAAAAACCTACTCCTAAAATAGGAAGTGCTATATCTGTTAAATTAAATTTAAAACTAAAAGCCATAAGTTGTGCTAGTACTGTGGTACCAATATTAGCACCATAAATAATTCCTACTGCTTGTGGAAGTTGCATAAGACCTGAGTTAACAAATCCAACAGTTAAAACAGTTACAGCAGTACTACTTTGTATAATAGCTGTAATAAGTATACCTACAAGAAATGCACTTATAACATTTCCCGTTAATACTTTTAGTACACGCTTCATAGTGTTTCCTGAAGCTTTTTCTAAACCTTTCCCCATCTTATCTACTCCATACATAAGAAGGGCAGTACCTCCAATTACCCCAAATAAAAATTCTTCCATTGAATCCCTCGCTATAACCTTATTTTATGATAATACCCCTATAACCATTATATTGATAATTTTAAAACAATACAATCGAATTTTGAGATTATACTTATAACTTTATTAGGTCTTCTTTCAATAAGTTATTAAGTGAGATCATAACACCTAGTTTACAGTGATCATATGTTAATCCACCTTGATAGTATCCATAATAAGGCTCTCTCATAGGTCCATCCGCACTAAGCTCTATTGAAGATCCTTCAATAAATCCTCCTGCAGCCATTATAACTTTATCCTCATAACCAGCCATTTCTGCGTACTCTGGTGTAAAGAATGAATCAACTGTTGCTGCAGATTGAATTCCTTCACAGAATAAACCTAGTTTTTCTGGATCATTAAATTTAATTGCCTGAATAATATCACTTCTAGGGTCATCTAACTTAGGAACTATTTCAAATCCAAGACTTTCATATACTCTACCAACAAGCATAGCACCTTTAACAGCTTCCATAGTAACATGAGGAGCTAGGAAAAATCCTTGCAAAGTAGTTCTAGTAGTTCCAAAAGTAAGTCCAGTGTCTTTACCAAGTCCAGGAGCAGTTAATCTATTAGCAATCATTGATACTAAATCTTCTCTACCAACTATATATCCACCAGCTAAAGCTAATCCACCACCAGGATTTTTTATTAAAGAACCAGCCATAATATCTGCACCTACATTAGTAGGTTCAACTATATCTAAAAATTCTCCATAACAGTTATCAACCATAATTATAATATCTTTATTAATTGATTTTATAACATCGATAGCTTCTTTTAACTCATTAACTGTAAAAGCTCTTCTATCACTATATCCTGTTGATCTTTGTAAAGCAACAAGCTTAGTATCTTCTTTTACTATATTTTTTATATTTTCAAGATCAATTTTATTATCCTTAAGAGGGACTTCATTATATCTAATACCGAAATCAAATAATGTTCCTTCCTCATCCCCTTCGGTACCAATAACCTGTCTTAAAGTATCGTATGGAGCTCCTGTAGCATATACTAATTCATCATTGGGTCTTAGTATACCTGATAATGTTAAATATAGTGCATGAGTACCAGAAGATATAGTAGGTCTTACTAGGGCATCTTCAGTTCCAAAAACTTTAGCATATATTTCCTCC
Organism: uncultured Tissierellaceae bacterium; assembly: GCA_964415085.1. GTDB lineage: Bacteria > Bacillota > Clostridia > Tissierellales > Tissierellaceae > CAYPYI01. Next base: position 12,188 of record CAYPYI010000004.1, on the reverse strand, counting down.
ACTTTCTCCCTACCTAGATCTCCATAACCATATCCAGTAGACCAGTGAAAATCTGATGATCCTAGGTAAGAAGTTTGCATAGCTGATATAACCTTATATTGATTATATTCCCTTATTTCATCCAACTTTTCTGTATATTCCTTTATTTCTTCTTCTGCTTTATTTACTGCTGCAACTACTTTTTCATTTATACCATATTTTTCTTTTAAAAATTTTTCTATACTATTTACCATTAATTTCACCTTCTAATTTATTTATAATATAATCTGTAACACTTAGTAATATTTCATCTTCATTTTCAAATTTATCTTTATTAAACCACTTAAATCTTTCATCTCTTCTAAACCAAGTTAACTGTCTTTTAGCATAGTTTCTACTTCCTTGTTTTATCTGTTCAACAGCTTCTTCTAAACTAATCTCTTTATTTAAATACTCTATAATTTCCTTATATCCAATTCCCTGTAAAGAAATTAAATCTCTACTATAACCTTTTTCTAAAATAGACTTAACTTCTTCAACTAATCCATTTTCCATCATTAAATCTACTCTTAAATTTATTCTTTCATAAAGTTTCTCTCTATTCATATTAAGAACAACCATGGCTAGATTATAATCATCATTTTCACTTCTGAAATTTTTACCATATTCACTCATAGTTTTTCCAGTTATATCATATACTTCCAAAGCTCTTATAACTCTTTTAGTATCATTAATATGGATTTTACTAGCCGAATCAGGGTCTATTTTGCATAACTTATCATAGATTATCTTTTTACCTTCTTCTAAATCAGATAAAAGTAAATCTTCATACTTTTGTCTAATCTCATCATTAGGAGGAATCTGAGCAAAATTTAACTTATAAACTAAAGAGTTTATATATAAACCAGTACCTCCAGTTACAATTGCAATTTTCCCCCTATTATTTATATCTTTTATTAGTCTGTCTGCATCTTTTTGAAAATCTGAAACAGTATACTCCTGGTCAACTTCAACAAAATCAACCAAGTGATGAACCACTCCATCCATTTCTTCTTCTGTAACCTTAGCAGTACCAATGTCCATATGTTTATAAATCTGCATAGAATCACATGAAATTATCTCTGCATTTAAATTTCTTGCTAAATCTACAGACAACTTCGTTTTACCAATTGCTGTTGGTCCTGTTAATATTACTAGCTTATCTTTCATTTTCTTCATCCTTTTTCTTACATTATTCTGAAAAATTCTTTTTCTAGCTCCTTTTTAGTCATTTCAATCATAGTAGGCCTACCGTGAGGACAAGTATAAGGAACCTCACATTTGATAAGATCATTAAAGAGTGCCTCAACTTCTAACTTATCTAATTTATCTCCACCCTTTATAGCATTAACACATGATATTTTCATAATTTTTTCAATTTTAAGTTCATAACTTGTATCAATTGAAAAGTCTAGATTATCAAATATTTGAATAAACATATCCTTGCCTTCAGGTTTACCAAATAATAAAGGATATCCCCTAATTGCAATTGAGTTTTCTCCAAATTCTTCTATAATAAAGCCTAAATCATTAAAAAGCTTTTTATTTTCTAAAAATACATCCATTTCACTTGTAGTAAGTTCTATAATTTCTGGAGTTAATATTTGCTGTGTTACAATTGACTCTTTATTATATTCTTCTTTAAACCTCTCATACATTACCCTTTCATGAGCAGCATGCTGATCTATTATAAATATACTATCTGTTTTGTTACTTTCAGCAATTATATAGGTATTAAAAATCATCCCTACAATTTGAAGTTCTAATAAAGCATCCTCTATTTTTTGTTCTTCTACGAGTTCATTACTATTTATATCTAAGTCTTCTTCAAGCGAATTTTCAATTGAAGAATCATAGTCATTTTCCGAAGAAAAACTATTATCTACTGTTTTTTCAAGACCTAATTCATCAAAGAAAGAATCTATATTTATTTCATCTATTTTTAAACTAAAATCACTCTTATCTAATGAATTATTATCATCTTCTTTAAAGTAATTAGGATTATACGGACTTCTATCTAACTTTTCAGTATTATTAAACTTATTAAAACTATATCCATCTGTTTTAAATTTCATATCTTTATTATTATTTTCATAAGAAGAATCTTCATCTAAAGAGTCTAATTTTTCAATAACTTTTAGCTCTGTAATCTCAGTATTATTATCTTTAGTAGTTCTACCAACCTTTGGAATAGTAAGGCTTTCTAAAATAACTTCCTTTATTACATCACCTACCGTTGCTATTACCCTATCTCTTTGTGTGAATTTAACCTCTTGTTTAGTAGGATGAATATTTACATCTATTTCTCCTGGATCAATATTTAAATTCAAAACAAAACCTGGAAATCTATTAATTGGTATTAAAGACTTATATTTATTTTCAATAGAGTTTGAGATTTTAGAGTTTTGTATATATCTTCCATTTATATATAGATATTGATAGGATCTGTTGCCTCTAGAGTATTTATTATTTGTAATATATCCATTCAAAGAAATATATTCATCTTTATAATCTACCCTAATTAAGTTGGTAGCCATATCTTTACCTAAAACCATATATATAGTATCTTTTAAATCATTACTAGGACTTGTATTAACTGTTACCTTTGAATCTCTAATTAGTCTAAAACCTACATTTGGATTTCCAAGAGCAAGTCTTGTAACAGTAGTATCTATATTATTAGCTTCTGCAACATCTGCCTTTAAGAATTTTTTTCTAACAGGAAGATTATAAAATAAATTTTTAATTAGCATAGTTGTACCTACCGGCGTACCTACTGATTCTATATTTACAATTTCTCCATCTTCAACTATAGCTCTAAGCCCTGCATCCTTATTTTCTGTTTTGGTTAATACTTCTACATTAGCTACACTTGATACACTTGCTAAGGCTTCACCTCTAAAGCCTAAACTCATTATATTATAGATGTCATTTATATCTCTTAACTTAGAAGTTGAATGTCTTTTAAACGCAAGGTATAAGTCTTCTTTATTCATTCCTATTCCGTCATCTGTAACACGAATGGACTCTTTACCACCTTTTGTAATTTCAACTACAATATTCTTACTTTCAGCATCTATAGAGTTTTCTACTAATTCTTTTACTATAGAAGCAGGATTTTCTATAACTTCTCCTGCTGCTATTTTTTGTATTGTTAATTCATCTAATAACTTTATTTTACTCATTTTAATTCTCCTTTAAATTTTTAGCATCTTCAATTAAGCTAGCTAAAACTTTCATAGAGTCAAGTGGCGTTAAGTTATCTATGTTTATATCTATTAATTTATCTATAAAGTAATCTTTCTTTACATCTGTTAAGTTAACTTGATATAAAGAATTATCTAATTTATCCTCATTTATATTAACCTTATGAGTAGATTCTATACTTAATAGTACCTCCCTAGCTCGAGATAGTATATCTTCATTAATTCCAGCAAGTCTTGCAACTTGTATACCATAACTTTTATTAGTGCTTCCCTTTATTACTTTCCTTAAGAAGACTATATCTTCACCTTGTTCTTCAGCTGAGATAGTCATATTTTTTATAACATCATATCTTTCTGATAACTGTGTAAGTTCATGATAATGAGTTGCAAAAAGAGTTTTAGCCTTTATTTTCTCAGCAATATACTCTATAATAGCCCAAGCTATACTTAAACCATCATAAGTACTAGTACCTCTTCCTACTTCATCTAAAATAAGTAGACTACTTGAAGTCGCTTCCCTTACAATATTTGCTACCTCATTCATCTCTACCATAAAAGTTGACTCACCTTGAGATAAATTATCTGATGCACCTATTCTTGTAAATATTCTATCTACTATTGATATATCTGCATACTCACAAGGAACAAAGGAACCAATTTGCGCCATTATTGTTATTAAGGCAACCTGTCTCATGTAAGTAGACTTACCTGCCATGTTAGGCCCTGTTATGATCTGTATCATGTCTTTATCTTCATCTAAATAGGTATCATTTGGTACAAATAGATTATTATCTATCATTTTCTCTACTACAGGATGTCTACCTTCTTTTATATTTATTATTCCTTTAGTATTAAGATTAGGTTTTATATAGTTATTCTTTATTGCAATTTTTGCAAATGATAATAATACATCTATTGTAGATACAAGTTTACTTACATATTGAAGTCTTTGTATTTCCTTTTTTATTGATTCTCTTATTTTCACAAATATTTCATATTCCATTTGTAGAGCTTTTTCTTCTGCACCTAATATCTTATCTTCCATACTTTTTAATTCATCAGTAAAGTATCTTTCGGAATTAGTTAGTGTTTGTTTTCTAATAAAATAATCAGGAACCTTACTTGTATTTGCTTTAGTAACTTCTATAAAATAACCTGCAACTTTGTTATATCCAATTTTAAGGTTATTTATTCCTGTTTTTTCTCTTTCTTTAGCTTCTAAACTTGCTAACCAATTTTTACCTTCCTTACTACTTATTTTTAATTCATCTAACTCTTCACTAAATCCTTTTTTTATTATATTTCCTTCAGTTATAGAAATAGGTGGATTTTCTTCAATAGATTTATCAATTAGTTTATATACATCATCTAGAGTATCCATAGATCTTCCAATATTTTTCAAGTGATCATTATCTGATGTAATTAAACTATCTTTTAGTGGAGGTAAGTTTTTAAGAGAATTCTTAAGTGATATCAATTCCCTAGCATTACAACTTCCACTTGATATTCTACCTGATAGTCTTTCTATATCGTATATTCCTTTTAAAAGTGAGTCTACCTCGTCTTTAAATATAATGTTATTTGTAAAGTATTCTACTATAGAAAGTCTTTTTTCTATTTTCTCTTTATTCAATAAGGGTTCTTCTATCCATTTTTTTAACATCCTTGCCCCCATGGCAGTTGATGTATCATCTAGTATATAGTTAAGAGAACCTTTTTTATCTCTAGACATTATTGTCTCATGCAACTCTAAGTTTATTCTAGTACTTATATCTAGTGTCATATAGTCTTTAGATTCATAATAGTTAATCCTATTTATATGATCTAGTGAGTTTTTTTGAGTTTCAAATAAATAAGATACTAATTTTTCTGCTGATAGTACACTATACATTTTATCATCAAGTTTTATTTCTTTTAAGCTTTTTACTTTAAAAAGTTTAAGTGTATTTTCATATGATATTTCTTTATCTTCTTTATAACTTGTTATAAATGGATTTATTCTATTTTTTATTATATTTATAAATTTCTTATCTTCTAAAAAAATCTCATTACATATTAACTCAGAAGGATTGATTTTCCCAAGTTCATTTATTGCAAATCTATATAAATCTATTTTATCTGATTTATATTCTGTAGTATTCATCTCTCCTGTAGAATTATCTACATAAGTTATCCCTATTGCTAAGTCACACATATAGACTGAAGCTAAATAGTTATTACTTTTTTCATCTAGTACTATAGAGTCTGTTATAGTACCAGGAGTTACAACTTTTATTACTTCTCTTTTTACTATTCCCTTTGCTAATGCAGGGTCTTCTACCTGCTCACATATAGCCACTTTATATCCTTTTTCTACTAGTCTTGATATATAAGTATCTGCTACATGATAAGGCACACCACACATAGGTATTCCTTCTTCTTCTCCACTTGATTTTCTTTGAGTTAGTGTTATTTCTAGTTCTCTTGATGCTATTACAGCATCCTCTAAGAACATCTCATAAAAATCTCCTAGTCTAAAGAAAAGTAAGGAGTCCTTGTGATTATTTTTTATTTCCATATATTGCTGCATCATAGGAGTTAATTTCTTCAATTTAAAACCTCCAAACTTATTGTTATATTAAAAACTTAAGTTATACTTCACTAAGTTTATCAAAAAGCTTATAAAAATCTATAAATTATAATTACTATATCTAACATTTATTATGGCTAGAATATATAATAATTTTACTCTAATAATAAATAAGATATAGCTAATGCTACATCTTATCAAGTTTTCATATAATTAATTACATTAATATTTGTAGTGCTACAGGTAGTACAAAACCTAATATCATAAGTGCTGCTAAAAGTATAGCTAGATAATTTTTTAATTTATCATTTTTACTTTTTCTTTTTTTACTTTTATTTTCTATGTTTTCCACTAATATCACCTAACCTTTATTTATTTAAACCAATCTATCTTTAAACTTTCTAATTCTTAAATTAGAATTATTGATTAAACTAATTCTCCTTCTAGGGTAAAAGTTTTTGCATCATTTATTTTTATATTTACAATTTGACCTATTAGATTTGTATCACCTTCGAAGTTTACTATCTTATTCTCAGATGTTCTACCTGTTAGTACTTTATCATTGTTTTTACTTATATCATCTACTAATATTTCTACTGTTTTCCCTATATATTCTTTATTAATATCATATGCTATAGGGTTTAATGTTTTTATTAGTCTTTCAAATCTTTCATGTTTTACTTTGTCATCAACTTGTTCATCAGATTTTGCAGCAGGAGTACCCTCTCTTATTGAGTATAGGAAGGTAAATGCTGAATCAAATTTAACTTTTTCAACAAGTTTTAAAGTTTCTTCAAAGTCTTCCTCTGTTTCACCTGGGAATCCTACTATTATATCTGTTGAAATAGCTATATCCTTATTTATCTTTCTTACCTTTTCTATTTTTTCTAAATAGTCTTCTACTGTATACTTTCTATTCATCTGTTTTAATATACGATTACTTCCTGATTGAACTGGAAGATGTAGATGATTACATAAAGCATCAATCTTACCATAGGCTTCTATTAAGTCATCTGATATATCCTTAGGGTGAGAGGTCATAAATCTAAGTCTTTCTAGTCCCTCTATCTCTCCTAAGTCATATAATAGATTAGTAAATGTATAATCATAGTCTAAGCTCTTTCCATAAGAGTTTACATTTTGACCTAAAAGTGTTATTTCTTTTGTTCCATTTTCAACTAAATCTTTTACTTCCTTTATAATGTTTTCAGGATCCCTACTAACTTCTCTTCCTCTTGTATAAGGCACTATACAGTAACTACAAAAATTATTACATCCGTACATTATATTTACAAAGGCTTTAAAGTCATATAATCTATCAGCATCTATATTCTCAATGACATCAGTCTTTTTAGCTAAATCTAAAACAGTCTTTTTTGTTGTTAAATACTCATATAGATATTCTGGTAGTTTGTGTATGTTATTAGTACCAAATATTATATTAACATGTCTATATTTTTCTTTTATATAATCAGCTGTATCTTCAATTTGTGTCATGCAACCACATATTGCTATTATTAGATCATCATTTTCTCTTTTTAACCTTTTAAGTTCTCCTAATTTTCCTAATACTTTATCCTCTGCACTCTTTCTTACTGCACATGTATTATAGATTATAAAGTCAGCTTCATTTTCTGTATCAACTGACTCAAATCCTAAGTTTTGTAGAATCCACGCTATTTTTTCAGAGTCATGTTCATTCATTTGACATCCAAATGTTACAGTGTGCATTCTTAACTTTCTATTTTTCTTCTTTTCTAATTCTTTTAATAATTTTTTATTTTTATCTATAAAATCTTCAAAAGGATAATTATTATCTATTTGCATAATTTCTTTACTTTCCATATCTTACCTCCTAAACACTTATATTTTATTATACCATAAGTTCAGGATATATATAATCTGAAGTTACTTTTTAAAATGAAAATTGTTTTTTTACTTTTCACTCTATATACTTACTGTATATCATAACTATAATATATAATACTTTTAATATTAATAATTTTTGATTTATATAAATGGAATATGTTTGACTTTCATTCATATTATCTATAAATGTGATTAATTAGTAGATATAATTAATATAAAAGATAAAGAAGTATTTAAAGAAATATATAATATAAATCATATATAAAAGATGATTAAGATATTACCCAAAATATATTTATAGAAGACTTAATAGTAATAAAACATATGATGATTTAGATGATGTTAGGACTTAGCTTATAATTATATATAAAAATTTGTGTAATAAAAATACAATTATAATAGGTTATGTATATAAATGTTAAAAAGTCTTTAAAATGAACTTTAGATATTTTTACTTCTTATTTTTTTCCACTTTCTTATTTTAGTTCTGAAAGATTTAAAAGGCGCTACAGTATTAATATGAACCCATTTATAAATAGGCCAGGATGATGGGGTAGAAGATGCCCATTTTCTTATATGTTGATTAAAGATTTCTTCATTTGAAAAAGTATTAAGCCAATATAAAAAGTTATCAAGAACTTCATTAAATTTATCTTCTAATTCCCTTATAGAATATGAGTCGTATTCTTTATAAAAGGAATCATATAGCCCACCTAATTTATTCCACTTATAATCTTTAGAAGGAGTTATAACTTCTTTACCACTTAATTCGTCTTTATCCCATTTCAAAATTAAATTCATCCATCCAAGTTGATATGCAATTATTTGGCAAGGTGTACGATCAACATCTTCAACAAGTATATCCTTATCTTCATCATTAATTTCTTTAAATTCTTTAATGAATAAATCTCCAGTTTTTCTTATTTCTAAAATTAAATCTTCTTTGCTCTTATATCTTTGCATAAATATTCTCCTTTAAAGTATAAATTAATTTAGTTATTTATTTCCTCTTACTCATTGGATAAATTCTATTAAGTATATGTATTTCTAAAAATAAAAGCCATTAAATATAATTCATATATTTAATGGCTAACTAATTCTAGTATATTTTTTCACATATAACTTATAAATTACTTTAGAGTAGTTTTATAAGAATAATATTAATTTTCTCAAACTAGTAATATTTTGAAAGTCACATCCATCCAGGAAAAATACTTCTTATTAACCGTGATACCCTTATAAAAAGTATTAGTTTTATCAAGTTATTTATTTTCAATACCTGCTATTCCTATTGCCCCAGGTCCCCCATGACTTGAAATAACTGCTCCTGCTTGCATCCATTTAACTTCGTTTATTCCTTTTTCTTTTAATAAATTAATAATCATTTCCTTCTCACTATCTTCTACTCCTGGTGAAATTACTACCATAATGCTATCTAGATTCATATTATACTTTTCAAAAAAAGCATTAATCATTTTCTTTACACATCTATCAATAGAGCCACGATATTTCTCTCCAGATACAAGATATCCATTTTCTAATTTAATTGAAGGATTTATTCTTAAAAGATTAGCCCCATAAAAGGCTAAATTTGATACACGGCCACCAGCTTTTAAGTAAACAAGTGTTTTAGGTAAGAATACCATTTGCGTACGTTCTCTGATGTCTTCAACAAATGCTACAACCTCTTCAGGTGTTACTTCTGGATTTTTTTCAATAAACTCTGCAGTAGCCTTAACTATAACAGCAGCACCTATAGATACATTCTTTGAATCTACAAGGTAGATATTTTTAAAATCTTGTGCAGCAATATTTGCTGAGTTATAGGAAACAGAAGTTACTTGAGAATATCCAATATGAATTATATAAGCATCAGGATATTTACTAGTAATTTCTCTAAATGCATCAGAATTGCCTTGTGGAGTAGATCCAGATGTTTTAGGGATATTGCCTGTTTCATCAAAATAATCAAATACTTTTTGAACATTAAAACTTCCGTCAGGATAAGTTTTATCGTCCATTGTAACATGCATTGGGATAACTTTTACATTGTATCGTTCGATAATTTCCTTAGATAAATCTGAACCACTTTCAGTTGTGATTATATATTTATTCATAATTAACCCCCATTATTTGTAAAGATTATTTTTTCTAATATTAACATCTAACTTATAGTTTTCACCACTATTACATATATAAATCAATAATACATTATTTTGTCAATTAATTTTTTAGTTGACCTACAATGTCTCTTTTATAGCCGCAAAATATTACAATAATAATTTAGACTTTAATACATTATAGCAGTATTATGCACTATATAGCAATATAATAAAAAATTTACTATTTTTCAAGTATAATTTAATAATTAATGACCAAACTCTTCTATCTTCCAACCAGTCTGTAAAGATTCATATATCATTTTACAATCCCAAATCTGTTCACCACTATTTATAGTAAAATCCTTTTTATATTCAAGATCTACATTGACTCTAAACACAATATTTTTACTATCAATTTGATTAATTAAGTTTGCATCTAATAGTTTTGCTGATTTTAGATTACTAAAGCTATTATTATCATTTATATCTATATCTGTTAGAGGTAATGAAATGTTTTCATTAAATAGTTCTTTATTTGACATATTTGATGTTATATTTCCAAGCATAGTTTTTTTGGAAATAAAGTTTATTGCTGCATTAGCATCTCTTTTATTTAGTGATGTAAAGTATCCTTCAATAATTTGTTCAGGACTCAATTTAGATAACTGTTTTTCAATATCACTAGATACTATTATCTCATTAAGCCACTCATCTACTGTTTGTCCTGTGACATCATCAAAAGTATTTCCTTTTAGGCTACATGCATTAAATGCACTATGCCTACCGGAACTTATAAAAGCTGCTATTATTTCTCCTTCATTTTTCACAACTATTCCTCTAGCATCTTTAATTGGTAGAAATTCTTCTGGCATACTTTCATATATTTGATAGATATCAACATCGACATTAATATCCTTATCTTTGGAGTACATGCTTAAATCAAGCCCTATGTCCTTTGAAAGTTCATTATTATATGCAAAATAATAATCTTTTGCTTTAAATGTATCTAAACTTTTAATATCTCCAAGTTTATATCTTTTAGAATTAATTTTGTAAGTTAATGTCCAGTTATATCTATCAAATAATTCTAAAGCCTCAGCATCATCTATATTAGTATTTATATTAGTATTTTCTAGAAGTGAATCTATATAACGGGCAAAGTTTGTTTCTATTTGAAATAAGTCAGAGTCTTTTTCTATGTAAGCTTTATCATATAAAGTATCATAATAAAGTGTAAAGCTATATCCAGATGAATCATTTGATAATTTTATTTTGTATTTATTAGTATGGTTATTATTAAGATCATCCACTTTAACACTATTTACATCGTTGTTAGCTTTTGAATCAATAAAATCAATTATTTTTAAGTCCTTAGTAATAAATTTAGTCACTTCTTTAAAACCAATCATATCTGATAAAAATTCTATTTCTACTTCATCATATTCTGTAGTATAAATAATATCTGATGGGTTGGTATTAATTTTAGGTTTTGAGTTTAAGAGATTTTTATTTTGTTTTTCTAAATCATATAATTGTTTAACTAGAATAGAAACTATAATTATGATAAAAATTAATAATATTTTTTTCCTATTCATAATAATATCCTCCTTTATATTTTTACGAAGAAATTTTAATACTTCTTTATTAATTATGTTTTCTTAATCTTATAAATATCATAAAATTTAGCTATTTACAATAATTATCTCATATATAAGAAAAAGGCTTTTTAAAATAAATATTTAAAAAGTCTTTTTTATAATAAATATTTAAAAAGTCTTTTTTATAAATAGCTCTAAAATGGTGGTCTATTTATTCTATTTGTCTTTCAAACGTAAATTCAATGTTTTTTATATCTTCAACCAATCTACTAAAATCATAATCTATATCTTCATCTTTTATCCACACACTAACATCCCCACCCTTTTGGGATATTAGTAACCAATCTTTTTGACGTTTCTCAATCATTATATATTGACTATTAATATTTTTAATTATTTTACCATTAGGATTTTCATACACTGGAGTATTATCTTTTATAACATGACAGTATTTGGATATTTCTTTTATTTCTTCAGGGGAGTAAGCGAATTTTAAATTGTTTATCGGTATATATCCTACACTACTTTCATCTAAAGGCTCCATAGGCCTTAATAAAACTACATAGGCTAAATCCTTATAAATGTTTTTTACATATGCAATTTCTCCAACTTCTAAGTCTAGAGGCTTTTGTATTTCAATTTGTTTAACTTCTTCTATTTTATTTATACTATCTAAATTTAAATCCATTAGAATTCCAATCTCACCTATTATATTCTCTTTCTTCTTACATGAAGATATAGTCAAAAGCATAGTGATTAGAAATAATATTATTAATATTTTTTTAATCATTTTCATAACTAATCTCCTCTCAAAGTTTTAATGTAA